>NZ_CACVSS010000155.1:0-3014 GCF_902756765.1 uncultured Succinivibrio sp.
TTACGTACCATATCTAATATCAGATACAGTTTAAGCGTGTCATCCTGTGCTTCTTCGCTGTTGCGATTCTAGTATGCCTATCAGTTATTCCTATTTCCCCTAGCGAACTTTGAGCTCATGGAGCAATCACTGGCTTATAACTGATAGACAAATTCTTTTAATGTGCTGCTATATATTGTCCTTTAGCACACTGCTTATGCCAATCGTATGTTACTAAATTGGCGTGTATTCTAATCTTCATTGCATCCAATGGATTCTATGTTCTGCATTCTTTTGGAAGTATTGCATTTGCTCTTCTTCCTGCAATTAACCAGCTTGCCTGGTTCTGCCAAAATGATAGCTTCCTTTTCGTATTACTGTGTTCATTCGAGCCTCACACGGGCTTTAACGGATTTGTCTATCATCTTCAGTTTAACCTACAAGCATAAGCTGTGGGCTATAGAGTTAAATTTAAAAACTTATGTTGCTTATTTAGGCAGGGTTACGACGTCCAGCGATTTTTAACATCGTACGTGTACTAATTGAGTGACTGCCTTATTTAGGCAGGGTTACGACTTTATACTGAAAATTCGCTTATTTTATTATATCTGACATTGAGCAGTAAATTTTAGGAATATTTTTCGGGCTAGTGTAACTTGTTGATTTTCGATCACTTTTTACATTTGCAATTATTGAATAAGATTATTTTATAAATCAATAGGATAATATCAATTTTGAGACACAAGGATCACTCCAACATACTTGAATTTGTTAATTGTGAACCACGGATCACGCAAACTATAATTTGCTTGAGAATGTCTTTGTAGTACTGTAAAAAGAAGCCATCAGAACAAAGGAAAAAGATGATGGCAGTTAAATTTGAAAACAGCGAAGAGCTTTTCAGTACACAGATAGGCAATATAGGACTTACAGCCGCAGCATTTGATTACTTTGGTTTGGCTGAGGTAATAGAACTTTGTGCGGGTAAGACAGGATCACACGTTAAAGTAAAGCAGAGTGAAGTTGTAAAACTGATGTGCTGTCAGGTTCTGAATGTTCCATATCAGTCTCTGTACGGAACAGAGGAGTTCTATCAGGAAAAGCCTATACAGGGACTTACAGGAAACAGCACAATCAGCTCACACGATTTAAACCGTGATGTACTTTCAAGAGCGTTAGATGCGATAGCAGAATATGGACCTGAAAGACTGTTTTTAAAATGTGCAAAAGCAGTGTCATCAAAATTAGGGCTAAAGCCTGACACAGTTCACTTAGATTCAACGAGCTTTCATTATGAGGGCAGAACCAGAGCAGAAGAAGGATGTAATCTGGTGCTTGACCAAGGATACAGCAGAGATTCGCATCCTGAACTCAATCAGATAAATGAGCTGATGGTATGTGATGAGCTAAGCAGACTGCCATTATTTGCAACCTGTGTCAGTGGTCATACAAGTGACAAGACAAGTTTCAGAAACATTATTATCGATTACTGGAAACTTATAAAGCAGCAGTTTAGTGAGTTGCGTTACCTTGTAGGTGACAGTGCGCTGTGCACAAGTGAAATAGCCATGACAGCTGCCAGAAACGGAATTTATTTTGTCAGCAGGATACCTGATAAGAACGGTGAGGCTGTCTCCTGTTTTGAGAAACTCAAGGCATCACCACAGTCACTTGTCCCTGTAGACAAAGATGAGCCTGATGGTCCTAAGGCCATGTGGTGTGGTGAAGGAGTTATAGGAAAGCAGAAAGTCAGAAAACTCTTAGTACAGAATGAACTGCTTACAGGAAGAAAGACTGAGACTGTTAACAAGAAGGCTGAAAAAGAACTTGAAGCGGTTCTTAAGGCTTTAAAAAAGTTTGAGATACATCCCTGCAAGTGTATGGCTGATGCTGAAAAACAGGTAACAGAACTGACTTCAAAGTTAAAACTGGTTTCTGTAAGTGACATTACCTATGAAGAGGTTAAAGGATATAAAAGTAAAGGTCGCCCTAAGAAGGATGAAGAGAAAGTTACAGTAAGTGTCATTGTAAGAGCAAATGCTCAGATTGACACAGAGGCTATAAAAGATACAGTGGAAAAGGCAACCTATTATGTTCTCTGTACCAATGATACAGAGCGTAAATGGACCATGAGTGATTTACTTTCCACCTATAAGAAACAGTCTGTGGTTGAAAGAAACTGGAAATACTTAAAGGACAGAAAAATCCTGGTGGGAGCTCTGTTTCTTGAAAGTCCTTCCCGTATCAATGCGCTGATGTGGCTAATGACACTTGCACTGCTTATCTTTTCTGCAACAGAATACCTGATGCGTAAAAAGATGGCTGAGAACAAACTTTCAATTCCATCTCCTGACCACAGGACTGAACTTACAAGACCTAGTATGATGAGAGTTTACCAGTACCTTAGTAATTCCAGCATTTGTCTGACGTACATACCTGGTAGTGAGTTTGTAAAATTAACGGGAGTGCCCAAAGATATGCAGAAGATTTTGCTGTCTATGGGCGAGGAATGGTGCAGATATTATGTAAGTTCGACTTACAAAACTTTTATCTGCACTGAGGTTTAAAATTTATGGCAGTAAAGATCGGGGAGAAATAATCCTAAAATTTACTGCTCAATGTCAGTAATATATAATCTCTATTATAAGATTATCAAAAGCAGGCTTTTACTATGACTCTTACTCAGCTTCGCTATGCGATTACTATTTCTGAAATCGGTTCATTTAATAAGGCAGCTCAGATCCTTTATGTTTCTCAGCCTTCTTTGTCAAATGCAATTCATGATCTTGAAGATGAGTTTTCCATCACCATCTTTCACAGAACCGGAAGAGGTGTAAGTCTTACCAATGAAGGTGTTGAATTCATTGCTTATGCCCGTCAGGTTTATCATCAGTACCAGTCATTATTAGAGAAGTTTGGCAAGAACGGCACTATAAAGAAAAAGTTCGGTGTTTCAACTCAGCACTATTCTTTTGCAACAAAGTCTTTTGTTGAGATGGTTAAAAAGTTTAATACCTATGAATACGACTTTGCCA
>NZ_CACVSS010000156.1:0-4144 GCF_902756765.1 uncultured Succinivibrio sp.
TAAATCTCACAGCATTCCAAGTGAGATTCTGTATGCACTGATGCCTTGGAATATGGATCAGGCAAAATAAAGGTCAGAGATTTATTTCTGACCATTTACGAGATTTATTTCTGACCACTTACAAAATTATAGACTTTATAAACAATTTATAGATTTATAAAAAACAGTTATTAGTCCCGGCGATAAAAGAAAAAGTATGAATTTAGAGCATTAAAGTGCATTTTTGGTTGAAGGTTGTACAGGGGGTGATTTATTGCTTGATTTTTTTTCTGTGTTCTTCTATTGAATTAGTCAATACTAGAAAAAAACTGTATAAAACTCATTATATTTTTAGCAAAAAAAATCCAGTGCCGTAAAAACACTGGATAAAGGTAAGATAAAACTTAACAAATTTTAAGCACCAAAAGATTTGGTAAAAGGCAGTTAACTGCTCTTGCCAGAATATCAATCTAACTACCCTCGAGAAGCAGTATATAAAAATAAACAAAGTTCGTGAAATACTAAATTTCAATAGCTGGCTATAGGGTGGGCCTATAGCTGAAGGAGTAGGATTACAGGCCATGAGAATGGTCAAAAAAAAAGAGTACACTCTTTGCACTCTTTTTCTAATTTTTTGCTTTTTTAGTTTATCCAGCGTTTTTTTAGATTGTGTCCTAGGAAGATTGAGCCAACAACTACTGCAACAGCAAAGAAAACAGCTGCAATATTACTCCATGACTCAAAACTGTGGGTATTAATTAAAGAGAAAACCATTACTGCGCAGAATCCAAAAGCTAACACCTTTAAAAGTCTGCATACAATATCAATAAAATCTCTCCCAAAAATATCATCACTTCTCATTTGTACACCTCCAAAAAAATTCGGGTAGCGTCAAACTACAATTTCATTTTATCATTTTAAGAATGTTTTAAATGTATAAAATATTAACTTTGAGATTAATTCCTAAAACTTCAAAATTTGTTAATAACAACTTGAATATTAAGATAATTATCTCTATAAAAATATGCTTTTTTATGGTGAAAAACTTGCACAATCCTAGCGCAGAGCGCTTTCTTAAGAAGCTACATTTGTAGTAAAAATTTCAGTATTATCTGGGCGCGTAGTACTTCTAAAATGTCTGTTTAAATTTTTTCCTAAAAAAGATGTGATCTATGTTAGTTCTGAATAGTTAGATTTTTATGAGGATAATTGATTGGGAAATTTTTGATATCTTTAATTTCATGATGAAGAAAATGACGGTTCGGAAAAAAGTAAAACTGAACCGTCAGGTTTTCTGCGTCTATCTGGCTACCGGAATCTTTGGAATTACCAGAGTTGTAACTGCTGCAGTAGTAATGAAAGCTGCGACTGCATACATGACGTATTCGATTCCGAAGGCATCTCCCAATTTACCCACAAGAGGCGCAATCAGTCCGCCAAAGCTCATGGATAAGCCAATGGTAAAGCCGGTTGCCATTCCAACATGGTGACACAGGAATTTCTGTCCGATTACAACAGTAGGTGACATTCCTGTGAAGAACAGTACTGAGAATGGTATTAAAAGCAGTGTTGCCAGCATTGGACTTGAGGTGAAGGTAAAGCTTACGATGAAAGGTACAGACAGCAGTGAGCTTATGGTTACCATCTTATTGAAGCCTATACGATCGGAGATGGTACCGCCAAAATAGGTGGCAACAGCTCCGCACAGACAAACCATTCCGTTTAAGAGAGTTGCAAGTTCATCTGAGATGTGAAGATTATGCATATAGTAAAGTGATAAGAAAGCCATGAAGGAGAACCAGCCGGCTGATCTTAAGAAGAGTACACATACGAGAATAACAAAGCCTCTGACGTTTTCCTTTTCATCGGAATCTGCTTTAGCTTTGGCAACCTTTTTCTGCTCCTGTCTGCAGGCAACCACATAGTAGCGGTTTTTGAGCGTGTAGATAATGATCATGATAAGACCAGGTACACACATTGCCAGAGTGGCATTCAGTCCAAAGAGAATATATAAACCTGTAAAGTAGAAAGGTCCTGCAGCCATACCGGCATTTCCTCCAACCGAGAAAATAGACATGCTCTTACCAAGCTTTGCCTTGCCAAAGGTATTTGCCATCTTTCCTCCTGCAGGATGGAATATAGCGCTGCCAAGTCCGTTCAGACAGACAAGAGAGTAGAGCAGGATCTGATTTTCAACCAGGCCTATGAACATAACGCCGCTGAAGGATAGGGCAATGCCCAGACTCATCAGATATGGTCTTGGTTTTGAGTCGGCAAGATTACCTGCAAAAGGCTGTACCACTGCATTTAAAATGGTGTTGGCCATCATCAGCATGGCTACAGCGGAATAGGAATCAAGCTTTCCGGCCTGATACATGTATGCAAGGATGATAGGAAGAGAACCGTGAGAGATATCGGTTGCAAAGTGTCCTAGCATAAAAAGAAAATTTTCTTTAGGGGAGTTTAGATTCAAAATACTTTCTGCACAAGGCAGACCTCTGTTTATGGATACGCCAAAATGGAGATTATTATAGACCTTACGTGCCTCATTCGAGCTTTGATGTGAAAAAAAAACATCAGTAATAAGACAAAGAATGGTTTGAGAATTCGGTCACTATGAAGAGGTCATATTTCCTTTAAGGCTTTTGGTATATGACGTTACAGTTAAGAAATAATCTTTATCAGTTCCTCGGAACCGGCGTCTTTTAACAGTTTTCTAAGAGCTGCTACTTTCATTGTTTTTTACTCTCAATCACATAAATATTCGTCAATCATCCTGTGTGTTATAACAATGAAATGTATATCAGACATTGGTCAGTAAAATTTTTGAATAAAACTTTAGTAGTAACTGTTTGATTTCAGATCACTTTCTACTAATTTATGGTCATCATAAAATTATATATTTAATTTTCAACGACTTTTTGCTTATTTTGCGATTAAAGGATCATAACGATCGGTAGTATTTTCATCAACGTGACTTAAGGATCATCAGATCACATAAAGACTTTTATTTTTTCATCAGATGCCTAGAATATAAGGCACAGGAATATGGCATCGCTTGACGATTTTGATGATGACAACGAACAGGTAACAGCTGAGCTTGGGAATCTGGGATTAACAGCAGCAGGATTTGATTATTTTGACCTTGAGGAGCCAATAGAGTTCTGCATAGGAAAGATAGGTTCCCATGTTAGGTTTAAGAGCTCAGAGATTGTAAAGCTTCTATGCTGTCAGGTACTGAATGTACCATATCAGTCACTGTATGGAACTCAGGAGTTTTACAGAAATCGTCCATTACAGACTCTGATAAATCGTAAGGATGTTACCTTTGAGCAGCTGGATAGAAATGTTCTTTCAAGAACTCTGGATGCCATCGCTGAATTTGGTCCAGAGAAGCTGTTTTTAAGATGCTCTGCAAAGGTAGCAGATAAACTTGGGCTCAAGGTAGAGACAATCATCCAGAGCTGGGACAGATAAATGAGCTGATGCTGTGTGAAGAACTGAGTAAGCTGCCAATATTTGAAACCTGTGTCAGTGGACATGTATCCGATAAGACCAGTTTCAGGAATGTCATTACTGACTATTGGGACAGTATCAAGGCTCAGTTTAAGGATTTACGTTATCTTACAGGAGACAGTTCCTTATGTACTTCTCCTATAGCTAAGGAAGCAAAGGCACATGGCATTAAAATGGTAACCCGTATTCCTGACAAGAATGACGAGGCTACAGCCTGCAGAAAGATGTTAAAGGCTCATCCTGAAGAGCTTGTTCCTGTGGATGAGAACAATCCTGAAGGAACTAAAGCCATGTGGTGTGGTGAAGGTAAACTTGGAGATGAAACCGTAAAGAAACTGCTGGTTTCTCAGCTGAAGAAACTCTGGACGCAGCCCTGCAAATGTAAGGCTGATGCTGAACAGGAATTAAAGAAAACCACAGCCAAGCTTAAGCTTGTAAAGCTTACTGATGCTGGTATTAGCTATGAGGAAGTACAGAAATACACTCATAAAGGCAGACACGGTAAGGATGAGCAAAAGGTAACTGTAGCTGTTAAGGTTAGAGCTGAAGTTGAGCTTGATGATACCGCCATAGAGCAGAAGATAAAAGAAGATACCTATTACGTCATCTGCACCAATGATGTTGAAAGAAACTGGACTATGGCAGAGCT
>NZ_CACVSS010000157.1:0-2968 GCF_902756765.1 uncultured Succinivibrio sp.
ATAAAAGAGAAACACTACACCGAATCTCTTGAAGATTACTGTGGCAATATTATTTTAGTTGGCATTAACTATGATAAAGCCACAAAGGAACATTCCTGTATTATTGAGCTGATAAAAAAGAGCTGTTAAACTTAAAGATAAGGAATTCTGATCCAGTATCTTATTGAAGTTATATGGATTAATTACTCCATATCCTTCCTGCTCCTCCTTTTGAGACTTTAACCGTACGATTAAAATGTAGTTAGGAAGGTATATCAGTGTTTACTATTTAACACTTCCCCTGCTACCAACACACCGGTGTAAACCGTAGTCATCAGACCAACATAAATATACTCGCCAACGGTCATGTCTTTCTTTGGCTCTTCCTTTTTCTCTGTATTCTCTGCAAGCTCTGTTTCTACCACGGCAGGTTTTAACAGTTCTGCTTCTTCAGGAGTTCTCTGAATCTTAGGCTGAGAAGAACATGCCAGCAGGTTAAGAAAGGCTGCCAGAGTTATGAGAATAATGAATTTTGACATGAATATTATCCTAATTATTTTGGATTCAGAATAATACCAAGATTGAAGAAAAAAGCAAATATATCTGATTCTTTAGAAGAGAAAACAGAAATGTTTGGTGTCAGACTTTTACAAAATCAGTCTATAAATCAAAGTCAAAGGAGTCGGCATTTCTCCGTTATAAACGGATTATCGTTTCCCTGAACCAGCTCTATAAGCTCATTTCTTCTGCATTCATTCTTGTCTGGTCTGTACTGTTCATTCCAGGCTTTAAACATACGTTCTTCCGCCATCGTTAAAGCAAGGTTATAACGCTGACTCATGTATAGGTATGCTCTGGCAATAATACCTTTTGATCTGTTTGGAGGAACCGCCGTCTTCAGCTTAGGAGAAATTCTCATCTGACACTGTCCATATGTGAATAATGTCTTATCAGAACTGTTTATTCGATTGGTAAAACTGTAGTTGCTTCTGTCACTATGGATCTCTCCGATGGCAGGATACAGATTATGAAGGTCTGACTCCATCTTCGAGAATAGACTGCTGGTAAGCTCGCACTGTGCTCTTCCCTGACCTTTTGGAGCTGACATCCAGCATGGCAAAGTATGTCCAAAGGAGTAAGCGGGAACAATATGCTCAGCCTCAACTCTATGGGCTCTAACTTTATCCTCTCGAACTGAGTAGCCACAGCTGTCAAGTTCAGGTACATATCTATCAGAAGATTTAAAGACAAGCCTGCAGCCACAGTAAAGAGTCGTGGGATTATCAAGACGTGACTCTATAATCGTCAGATCCTGTTTTGCAGATGATATATCTGCAACTGCAGAAAGCGAGGTACACACCATTAGAGTTAACGCTAAAAGAAAGCTTTTCAAAGGCATTCCTCTTTATAAATTAAATTCCCTAGACACCGTTTAGGAAATTCATTAGTTGATTTATAAGCATTTTTTTATTTTAGATTCTCTAGACTCTGTTTAGGAAATTTATCCCTGCCTTCTCTCTCGCTGTTTCAAGGATCTCAAGAACTGTCAGACTTTCCTCGTTAAGCTGTTCTGCAAGCTTAAAGTCTTTATCGGTCGTAATCTTTGCAAATTTTTCAAATTCAAAGATCATTCTGTGTTTGGGCTCTTCGTGAATTAAAACTTCTTTTTTCTTTGCACGTACTGTTGCACCTGAGGCATCACGTGTGGTTGCCTTTGAGCTGTCGGTATAGCTAAGCTCTATGCGGTTAACATCGTTTGGCTTGCTGTCGACAAAAATCTCGCCGTCCTCTCCCTGAATTGATAGATAACATCTGCCATCTGCATCTTTACCTCCGATGCAAACCGCTTTGAAAGTATCATAATCCAGAATCAGAACACCTGACGTATCAATACCGTTAAAACCAAGATTAGGAAAATAATCTATACCTATTGGCTTTCCGAAAAGAGCAACACAGTAGTGGATGTTATATATATTGATGTCAAAAAGAGCTCCTCCGTAATACTCCGGATCAAAGGCATGCTCAACTACTCCTTTCCTGTAGCTGTCATATCTGCTTGAATACTGTGAGTAGTTTCCATTGAACAGTCTGATTTTTCCTATCTTTTCTATAGCTGACTTAAGAGCCTCAAAGGCTGGATTGTGTAGAATTGTAATAGCTTCAAAGAGAAACTGCTGTTTTTCCTTTGCAAGCATGCACAACTCTTTAGCCTGCTCATAAAAGCCAGTTAGAGGTTTTTCTAATATTACATTCTTACCGGCATTAAGAGCTTCTTTTGCATACTGATAGTGTGCGCTGTTAACCAGGCCAATATAGACAGTATCAGCTGACGATTCGGTTAACAGTTTATTATAATCAGTATAGATTTCGGATATCTGATGATCCATTGCTAATTTTTCAGCTTTTGCTTTGCTGTGTTCTCTTGCGTAGATTGCTGTTTTAGATACAGCAGGACAAAATCTAACGGCATACAGAGCATCTTCGATAATCTTTCCAGTACCGATAAAAGCAAGTTTCATTCTGCTCTCCATCAATTTCTTTTTATATTTAAGACTATTATAAACTCAAGTTTTTGTATTTCGATTTTACAGATAAACAGATTTCATATCCTTAATTATTAAAGCGCTGTATTGTTAGACGACTGGCATCGTAACAAGCGACGTCCACCAGCTGTTTTGGCTAAAAAAACATTTCACTTGGTGGTCCTGAGGGGTGGGTGGTGATAAAAACAGCTCATGAACGTTATGATTTACAAGAAAAAGTAATATAAATGGAATGGTGCTAATTTTACGCAATATGTTGGTTGGTATTATTACCAGACAAAACTTTTTTAATAAGATTATTAGGAACTCTAGTTTCCCACATGGAAATTTAAAACAAAACTAGATTTACTCTAGGTTTGATGCTCTTTAAAAACTTGTATTGATTTATTTTTGGGGAAGAGGTGTGATTATAAGCAAAAAAGGCTTATATATCTGATAGATATCGA
>NZ_CACVSS010000158.1:0-2955 GCF_902756765.1 uncultured Succinivibrio sp.
CTTTCAAAAGCAAAACAGCAGACCGTAAAACTCATAAATCTGCTTGAAGCAAAACTTGAGAAAGGAGCTTATATCTATACAGCAGGAGCCAATGACGGTGGCGGTAAAAGTGCTAATTCACTGTTAAAGCCACTAGGGGCTACTCTAAAGATAGATCTTGCAAGAAAATGTACTCTTTTTAAGGCCATTTTTGAAAGCGAGGTTAATACCTACTCTGAGCCAAAGGATATAGACGTAACTGTAGGAGATATTTCAATAAAGCTTCATCAGGACACGGCGGTATTCTCTCAGGGAAAGCTTGATAAGGGAACCGAGCAGCTTTTATCCTGTCTTAAAAAGATTGTCCCACAGGGAAAAGCACTTGATCTTGGCTGCGGATGCGGTGTGGTTGGAATCTTCCTCTCAAAGCTAGGATTCAAGGATGTAACCAGTTCAGATGTTTCAGCTGCAGCGCTGCATCTTACAGAGAAAAACACCCAGTTAAATAATGTTTCTGATGTAAAGACCGTCGCAGCCGATATGTTAAGCGGTCTTGATAAATATGACGTTATTGCAGTAAATCCACCTTTCCACGTAGGAATTTCCACAACTACTGCTCCGACCGTAAACATGATTATCAATGCGCCGGAGCATCTTAACAATGGTGGAGTTCTGTACATGGTTGCAAACTCGCACTTAGGCTATGGAGAAATCCTAAAACAGAATTTCTCAAGTGTTGAGATTCTAAACTCAAGCAATACCTTTACAGTCTACAAGGCTCAAAACCTATAATATTAAAGACTGAATTAAAAACACCTGTTATATCACAGGTGTTTTCTATTTTTGTAAAAGGTAAGAAATAACTTTTCTTGCCTTTTTAAATGTGTAAATTCCATGGCATTACACTTTCCAATACCTCTTTTGAGATTGAGTCGGATTTATAACCAATGATGGTGCCTCGGTTATCCTTTTCAAATTCAATCTCACTCATATGCTCGGTCATGACTGAAATAGCTTTTCTCATGTATGTTTCAAATTCAACACCGTGCATCTGGGCAGTTTTATATAGTGAATAAAATAATGCCAGATTATCTGCTCCTCTAAAGGTATCTGAGGCAAGCATACTGTTTCTCAGGATATCCAACTCTCTGAATCTGGATTCAACTGCATTGTTATGCATCAGACCATATGGTGAATCCAGGAAAGTCTTCAGAGCTGCTTCATTGTTTACAATATAACCAATTGCTGCTTTTAACTTTTTAGAGCATTGCCTTTTTGGCTCTTCATCTTTCTTTGTGGTTATATCTGCATAGATCCTTCTTGCATCTGCGCAGATTTCCTCAATCAGAGGCCGCAGCTCTCTGTTCTTTAGTACAACTATGTCCAAAGATGGATTGTGCTTACACCTTGCAGTGATATCATTACAGATATGAAATGCATTAGAGATTTTGTCAACGAAACTTTGGGCATCCTTCAAGTCCTGCTCCCATTTCATTTTTTCAAATTCTCTGCATGGATTTCCATCCTCATCCATTCCATAATTCAACAGAATACAATAGTATCGCTTAACATGAATCCAACAGATTCCATGCTGAAACAGCTCTTTTACCTCATCTCCTTCAGCATTTTCAAGGTTAAACAGTACCTTATAGAAGCCATCTGAGGTGACAAATGCATCCTCTGCCAAGCCGTTTTTCTTCAGTATTTCCTTTGGAATATCAGAATCTCTGTAAGGATCGTGATAATACAGGCATACGTATTTACCTCCTATGACAGCATAGAAGTACGTCCTCAAAGTCTTAGCCTTAGACTTCTGTGATTTATGTTTCTTCGATTTAGTCCTGTCATCTGGAGGTGACTTTGTCAGTAACCTTCGTTCTCGTGTACTATGGTAGGTCTCATCTATACCGATTTGTTTCTCAAGTCTGATATAGCTTTCCATATGTTTGAATATTGGCATCAGTAAACATGCGGTTATATTGATGTCTTTATATATCTGCTGCTTACTTAGGGTTACACCATATTCATAAAGAGCATTGGCTATTCTGTAAACCGGATCTTTCAATCCTATCCAGAGATATAAGACAAAAGACATCAGACTTACACTAACCTGAGTCTTCTTTAGATAATCAGTTTTGGCACATACTGCAGTCTGCCTCTGTGAGACAGCTACAGCATTTCCTTGCTCGTCAACTGGTTCATACTCTAGTTTGTAATACTGAATTTCAAGTAAGGTTATATCGATTTCAGTTTTTACAGATGAAGCTAGAGTTCTTGTGTAGCGGTATCTTTTTCCATCAATGCCTTCAAAGACTGTTCCTATCTTCTGTTCTGCCTCTTCTTTTGTAAGCTCTTCACCGTTATAGCCGATTACTTTTACCTGCTGTTCGGTCTTGAAAGCTTTCTGAGGCTTGGCTTTTTCTTCTTTAGGAATATCTTTATCGTGGTTCTTATCAGCTGAATTGACGCCTTTCTTCTTCTCAGAGCGACGCCCGTTGATATTCTCATCATTGGCTTTTCGACTGTCGAATGCTTTATTGGCGTATTGTCCTGTCAGTTTCTCAATAAGCCTATTCTGTTCTTCAAATTTCTTTGATTGTTCAGCGAACAGCTCAAATAGAATTTTAAAAAGACTTAATAAGGTATTAAAAAGAGTGGCAAGTACAGGCTGACCTTTAGTCTCCTTTTTTACCTGCTTTGATATCTCATCAAAACTAGTTTTAAGTTCTTTGATATCCACTCTTTTTCCCTTTATTACAATACCTATACCTGTATTATAACAAAGTGATTTTATTGATTTTTTTTAAGGTTTATTTCTAAGTGTCTGACCATCTTTAAAAGATCTGTAAAGGCTATTTCCAGATCTGTAGAGATCGACAGCATTCTTAAATGACAAAATTCGACACCTCAAAAAAGACCTCTTTAAAACAGCGTTATATTGCGTTTAACAGGTGTTTTTTCAAAGCAATAAAAAAA
>NZ_CACVSS010000159.1:0-2904 GCF_902756765.1 uncultured Succinivibrio sp.
AAATAATAATCATTTGAAAAGCCTTCTGATTTGTTTCAGTTGGCTATATCCATCTTTGCCAAAAAGCTAATTCCGTGCAATTTTTTCTGTAAGATTTACTCCATTTTCGATCCTAAAATACCTCTATCCTTTTCTGTAGATTAAACGTGAGACGATCATGGAAAATATAAGTGTAAACGGAAAAAACTACTCCATTACAAAACTATTAGGTCATGGCAAAGGCGGTTATTCCTACCTTGCAGAGGACAGTGATCATCAGAAGTTTGTCCTCAAACAGATACACCATGAGCCTTGCGACTATTACACTTTTGGCAACAAGATCGAAGCCGAGAGAAACGACTATGAACGTCTGAAAAATGCAGGTATCAGAATTCCTAGTATGGTTGATCTTGATGTTGAAAACGAACGTATCCTCAAGGAATACATTGAAGGTGATACCATTTACGACAGAGTAAAAGCAAATCTCAGTGTTGCAGAATATCTGCCGCAGATACGAGAGATGGCAGCCAATGCCCAAAGCAGTGGCCTTAACATAGATTATTTTCCAACCAACTTTGTGGTCAGAAACGGTCTAATCTACTACGTGGACTACGAGTGCAACTCCTACATGGAGGAGTGGAATTTTGAAAACTGGGGCATAAAATACTGGTCAAGAACACCTGAATTTGAAGACTATCTGAAAAAACATCCTTAATAATCTCTATTCAGGCCTTTTCTGCTGGTATACAGGCCAGCAGCTTTTGTATTAATTCCTCCTCAAATGTAACATACCGACTCTAATCTGCTAGGATCACACAAAGACAGTACACAAAAGCAGGTGCCTTATCATGGAGCTGGAAAGCAAAATCTTTGAGAGAAAAACGGTAATTGAGTCCGCGCTCATACCATACGGTTTTCAAAAGACCAATAAAGGCTACCTCTATACCAAAGATTTTCTTAAAGGAGCCTTTAAGGCGCAGGTTATAATCACTTCAGGCGGAGTAGTGTCAGGCAAGGTTATCGATAACGGAACTGATGAGGAATATATCCTGCTCCATGTGGAAAATCAGAGCGGCGCCTATGTAGCAAAAGTAAGAAAAGCCTATACCTTAATTCTTAAAGATATTGCCGCAGCCTGCTTTCGAACCAATCCTTTCCTCAAGCCTCAGTCCAATCGTCTAACACTCAGTATTGAGTGTCAATATCAGGAGAAACCAGACTATCCTTTTGCAAAACTTCCAACCTATGGAGTCTTCAGATATCCTGCAAACAGAAAGTGGTATGCTCTGATCATGAATCTTAAGCGCGCTCTGGTAGACAAAGAGTGTACCGGCAGACAGAAAGACGAAATCGTTGAAGTGCTTAACCTTAAGATTGAAGAGAACTCAGAGCAGGATCTTCTGAAGATAAGAGGCATATATCCTGGGTATCACATGAACCGCGCTCACTGGATCAGTATTATTCTCGATGATTCCTTAGAGGATGAGTTCATTCTCACCCTTATCGACAAAAGCCGTACCTTTGCAGTTGGCGGCAAAGCCAGAGCTAAAGGAAAGAAAGAGCACTGGATTATTCCTGCAAATCCAGAGTTCTTCAATGTGATTGAGTATTTTTCCTCCAGCAGTGAAGTAGTCTGGAAACAGAGCTCAAGACTCACCGCAGGTGATATAGCCTACATATATGTTACTAGTCCTCACTCTGAAATCCGCTTTGTGTGTGAGGTGCTGCAGACTGATATTCCTTACGAGTATCAGGATCAGAACCTAACTATGAAAAAGGCGGTGAAACTTAAGGTTCTAAAGGAAATTCCTCATGGATTATGCCCCATCAGCAAGATGCGCGAGCTAGGTGTAAAAGCAGTTCGCGGACAGCGTACCGCATCGGCGGAACTTACAGCATATCTAAAAGAGAGGAGTTCTCTCTAAGTCGCCTTTTGCCTCCATTAAAGGCCTCTGCTCATAACAGCCTGCCGGCATGTTACAATAACATCTCGAATAACAGGTTAATCTTATGACATCTAAAATAATAATCGGGCACCTATATGCCATTTTCATCATCGTTGTATGGGGACTTACCTTTGTCAGCAGCAAGATTCTGCTCAGAGACTTTACTCCGGTAGAGATCCTGTTTGACAGATTCTTACTTGCAACCCTAGCACTGTTTGTGGTGTGCCCTAAGTCGCTGAAGTTCATTTCCTGGAAAGTGGAGCTTTATTCTGCTCTGGTGGGCTTCTTTGGCATCACCCTTTATTTTGTCTTTGAGAACAACGCGCTCATATACACAAACGCAGCCAATGCCAGTCTGATTGTCTCAACCTCTCCATTCTTTGTGGGGCTTTTGAACTATTTTCTGGATAAGGACAAGCCAAACTTAAACTTCTTCATCGGCTTTGTGGTAGCTATTATTGGCATCTTCTTCCTGTCATTCGGCTCAATGTCCATGAATATCAATCCAATAGGAGATCTGATGGCAATCGGCAGTGCCGTGGTCTGGGGTTTTTACAACTTATTTGTTGTCAAACTGCAGAGAATGCACATCTCAAGCTTTACCATTACCGCAAAATCCTTCTTCTACTCGGTTGTACTGACCTTACCTTTAATGTTTGAAGATTACAGCATCAAGGCAGACCGACTTATAGAGCCGATTAATCTTATAAATTACGGTTTCCTTGCCCTCCTGGCCTCATCTTTAAGCTTCTTTCTGTGGTCAAAATCCATTGAATACATAGGTTCTATGAAAACCAACGTTTATATCTACGGTATTCCGGTGGTAACTGCTATTGGCGCAGTCTTTATTCTGGATGAGAAATTCAATATCTACAGTGCCATCGGTATGACACTGGCTATTGGGGGGCTGGTTATATCCCAGCTAAAAAAGAAACAGAGAGCAGCTTAAGGCAGAGTCCTGCCTGAACGGCAGGACATA
>NZ_CACVSS010000160.1:0-2890 GCF_902756765.1 uncultured Succinivibrio sp.
AGCTTTTCTCCTATACCTTCGGCAAAGCAGGTTGTCCCTTTTATAAAGATCGGAACATCAGCACCAAGTCCTGTTCCCATTTCTATAAGCTCTTTTTCAGAAAAATTCAGTTTCCAAAGCTTATTTAGCACAAGCAGTGTTGTGGCAGCGTTGGCTGAGCCTCCTCCGAGACCGCCTCCCTGAGGAAGAATTTTGTCTATGGAAATAGTGACACCAAGGGAACAGCCGGTTTTATCCTGTAACAGCTTTGCCGCTCTGTAAATCAGATTCTTTTTAACATCAAACCCAAAGTCTGTGGTTAATTCAATTTTCCCATCATCAGTGGTTTCAAAATGCATCATGTCACCATAATCCAAAACCACAAACAGTGTCTGGAGATTATGATATCCATCCTCTCTTTTACCTGTAATGTATAAAAAAAGATTAAGCTTACAAGGACTTAGAAAGTTATGTTTCATTTTTTTATTAATTTAGAGTGGTAACGCTGTTAACTTTTATTAACACTTTATTATTTGGGGCGATTATCTCAATGTCTGAAGGTAGCACAACCCCGCCTTTAAATGTTTTGTACTGCTTGTATGCAACCTCATACCCTTCTGAAAGGGTGGCTTTGTTCACATATCCGTGAGTATCGTATGAGCATTTGCCATCTGGAATTCCGAACATGATATCAGGAAGTTTTTCAACTGGAATATCAAGATTGAACTGTTCTTTTAGTAGAGCTCTTGCATTATCTCCGTTAAAATTTCTTCCCTGTACATCAAGGTAAGTTGTGCCGTTTGCCAGTACATCAAGTTTTGCATAGCGCATCCCCATAGGGCCTAAAAATTCTAACGAGAAAGCCTTATTTTTATAATGATAAACACTGTTTACCGCTAGTCTGCTTTTATTTTTTGTTGAGAAAAGGGCAATTTTGTTATTTTCTTTTAATTCATTGATCTTTAAAATTTTTTCGATTCGCTGTTCAGGTGTCAGTTTTGAAAAATCTGTTTCTTCAATTCCTGAAGAACAGGCATTGAGCAGGAATGCTGATGCACAGATAACATAAAGATAAAGTTTACTTTTTAACATTATGGTTTTCCTGAGCTTCTTTTAGAATATTGTAGATTCTGATCAGCTCCTGATGGGCAGAAAATCCCTTGAGGTTCAGATCGGAGGCAATAAGGTTGCCAAATCTTGCATTACCGTTGACGTGATCAAGGGCGGACTCAAAGGTTTCCTTTCCAAATAAAAGCTGCAGACCTTGCTGGTAGTCCTCTAGTTTTAGTGAGCCTTCAGTTTTACATTCAAGAATCTTGGTGATGCACTGGTAGAAGGCAATCTTATCCAACGTGAAATTAACCTGATTGAAAGAGATTGTCCACTGGGCATACTCAAGAGCTTTTTCGTGTTCTCCTGCTGCCAGAGCAATCAGACAGCGAAGCTCTCCCATACGCAGGCTCTCCCAGGCAGATTTGCTGTCAGGTAGAATTCCTAATAGAGGACAGACCAGAGCGTCATTATCGACATTTTCATTTTCCAGTTCATCCAGATAGCTCTTGTAGGTCTCTACGGATTCCTCTGTCTGAGGTAGAGATAGCAGTGCCTCCTGGAAATCAATGCCGCTGTTGGTGTTGTTGTAGATAAGATCATCTACAGGATAGATTTCTGACATTCCTGGAACAACAGTACGGTAGACGCAGACACCAAGGTAATTGTAGGAACGGACATAGATATCAAAACCAAGTTTTGCAATCATGTATCTTAATGCTTTGTACTGTTCCTGAGTATTGCCACTGAAATCCCAGGCTACAAAACGGTAATCTGGAACTTTTTTGAACATCTGCATTGGAAGAATACCGGTTGAGTCAACGAAATGACTTTCCAGATTAACTATGTCAGAAGTTCTTTCAAGATCAAAATCCGGGGCATCAAAGTTATCAAGATCGCTGAAGGTTCTACCCTGCATCAGTTCTGTCAGAGTTCTATCCAGCGCAACCTCAAAAATAGGGTGTGATCCGAAAGATGCAAAACAGGTTCCGTTGCTCTGGTTAAACAGTACTACACAGACTACTGGAAATTTTCCTCCTAATGAAGCGTCATAACAAACGGCAGTCAGATGATTGCCTTTGAGCTCTTGCAGGGTCTTATAGGATTTCTCGTATTTTGAGAGAATTTCATCTGGAATTACAGGAAGAGCGAGACCTCTTTTTATTACTTCTTTTTTAACATATCGCTCGATAATTTCTGAAAGCCCCTGTACCAGAGCTTCATATTCTGTATTTCCAGCAGACATACCGTTAGAGCCGTACAGGTTATCCAGAAGATTTACTGGGAAGTACACGACTTCACCGTTTCTGGCGTTTGTAAAAGGAATAGAGCAGACGCCTCTGGAGAACGATGATGACTGAAGGTCAACCAGATCCTCAAGATTTAGATCGGTATTCTCTGAATAGAACTTGCGCAGTGAGGCATTAAGTACATCTGTAGGAAGGCTAGGATCAGCCTGATCAATAACAGTCCATTTTTCATCTTTAAAATGAACGTATGGTGCATTGGAATTATCAAGTCCAAGATAGTAATCTGAAAATGACAGATGGGTTGCCAGTCTCTCAAAAAGCTCACCGTAGGCTGAAGCCCTTGCGGCAAGTCTGGATGAACCTTTTCCATTGGTATAGATGCAAGGAAGAGATGCAATTGCCAAGTGAACTGAATATACGTTATCTAGAGGATTTAACCAGTTATCTTCAACAACTTCTATATTCAGTTTCTTTAAAGTATCAGTAAAATGTTCAATACTCTGCTCTAAAGGAGCATCCTTACCAACAATGGTGGTCATTTTAAATCCTATCTAACTACATAAAAATAAACATGCTAATGATAGCACAAAGATTATTTTCTTTGCGCTTTG
>NZ_CACVSS010000161.1:0-5202 GCF_902756765.1 uncultured Succinivibrio sp.
TCACGAAAAAAGAGCGAATTGCTACGAAGACCTAAACTGTGTATTGAAATTAAAAGAATTGGTGATTTAAGAATATTTTTATGCGTGGAAATTACTTGGTATCTTTATTATTGCGTATTCTTTACAAATAATTCTTGGGATTCGATGATTTCTGAAGAACAAAAAAACACTTTAAAAACTGCTTTTAATAATCCTTATTGGACAAATAGAATTAGCAGTCATGCATGGAAGAATTGGTACGTTTGGGGTAGATATTTGCCAAATTTCAAAAAAGAGCTCAATTTCAAGGAATTATCAGAACTATATCCGGAATTGTACGATGCAGTTAGATATAAACAAATTATGGACACAATCTACAAAGAATTTGATGATAATGTGGAAAGTATTATCAACACTGGTTTTCCTAAAGACCCATCTAACATTGTAACGTGGCAATAGAATATATTTGTATATTCCCAAAGGATCTCATAACTGAGGTCCTTTTTTATTTTCAGGAGTTTCAAAATGAACGACAGCACCATCAGGCTTTCTGCCGATACGTCGGCTCTGACGGATTCCCTCTCCAAAATTGCCGAAGAGATGACAATCATGAAGGAATCACCGCCCAATCTCTGAAGTTCTTGAATATCCCACCACCGAGTTTAACTACTGGGCGGTGGTATTTCAGGAGGAATACTATGAGGCTCATCCGAAAGAAAGGTACAAAGCCGGAATGACGGAGAGCGATTGCGCAAAAGAGATTGAAAAATTCCGAAGAGTAATGAAATGATTATGATAAGTATATAACAGTATATATAAATGTCTTATGTTAATCTAAATCTATTATTTATAGACGTATAATTACATTCAGGATAAAAATAAAAATGAAAATAAAAATGAAAATTAAATTATTTTTAAGTGCTGCTATATGCTTATCTTTATCAAATATCACATTTGCGAATGATGATTTACTTTTGTGTGCTACTAAAATCCAAGCAGAATTATATACTGAAGCAATTCCATATTGTGAAAAAGCATGTAATCTGAATGATGGTTTAGGTTGCGGCGTCTTAGGAGAATTATTCGACGAAGGTCGAGGTGTAAGACAGAACTATCAGCAGGCTAAAATCTACTACGAAAAAGCATGTAATCTGAATGAAGGTTTGAGTTGCTCCAACTTAGGTTTTTTGTACGATAAAGGTCTTGGATTAAGACAGGATATGAGTGTAGCTGTAAGCTATTTTGAAAAAGGTTGTAACCTAAATGAAGGAATTTCCTGTAAGAATTTAGGAATTTCGTTCGAATATGGCCAAGGCGTAAGACAGAACAGAACTACAGCAAAAGAATATTACGGAAAAGCATGTGATTTAGGTAAGCAGGAATGCTGCGATGCATACCGCAAACTGAACGAGCAGGGGTATTAACCTCCGTATATATTTCAATATAACCAATGAAGGGTCTCTTATGAGACCCTTTTTTTATTTTCAGGAGTTTCAAAATGAACGACAGCACCATCAGGCTTTCTGCCGACACGTCTGCTCTGACCGATGCGCTAAGCCAAATTGCCGAAGAAATGACGGCCATGAAGGACGCTGTTTCCTCCTCTGCTACGGCTATGGGCGCAAACCTTGATGCCTCCGCCAAACAGGCAGAAGCCACCAATGCAGCTATCCACGGACTTGATTGTAGGTCGTCAATTTATTTGATATTTGATCTCGGTTTCGTCACATTGACGCTATCAAAAATCGTCAAATTGTTTGAACGCTTCTGTTCATTCATTCTGATTCTTTTTTCTTCAAATTATTAGGATGCAAAATCATCATATTTACAGCATGCTTCTGTTCACTGTTGTTGAGCTTATATTCTTCACTTTATCAGCACTAAAAATCATCAAATTGTTTGCACGTTTCTGTGCAGTGTTGGAGATTGTTTTTTCTTCAATTTATCTGCTCTTCTTTTTGTCAGAATGTGTGCATCGCGTTATTCATATCAGCAGATCCGGGTATAAAAAACCCCGTCAAGGACGGGGCTTATAAGTAACGGCGGATACCGGAAGAAAGCCTGAGTTAGCCCAGTATCAGTTCTTCGTGAGCCTTTCTGACAGTTTCAGCTGTTATGATTTGAGAACCCTCGGCATTGCCGACGTTCAGACATGCGTTGCAAATTCTGTTAACCATACGTGGTGCACCTTCAGAGTAATTGGTTATGGCTTCAAGGGCCTCAGGAGCGAATACGTCTTTGATACATCCGGCACCTTTGAGCTTGTCGAGTACGTACTGTCTGGTTTCGTCCTTGCTCATTCCTTCAATATTGAAGTTCATAATAATGCGCTGGCGCATAGCTTCATGAACGGAGTAATTGAGCATTGAGTTAAGCTTTGTGGTTCCGACGAGGATGACTACAGCCTTGTCTCTTGAATCCATTTCAAAGTTAAACAGGACCTTCAGGTCGGAAAGAGTTGAACTTCTGATGCTGTCGGCTTCATCGATGATAAAGACCGGGGTCTTGCGGTTTTCAGAGTACAGTCGTTCAATCTCCTCCTTGATTGCATCAATATTCTCATGTTTCCTGGACTTCGGTTCAAGTCCGATGATAGTAGCCATATTACGGTAAAATTCAGCATCAGAGAGATTGGCAAGAGGGGTATATACAACCTTGTACAAAGAGGGGTTAAGACCTTTGGACCATATTCTGACAGCAGTTGATTTTCCTTTACCGGGAGTTCCCGTGAGTAGCCCGAAGCCTTTAATACTGAGTATATAATTCAGTCTGGCAACAGCTTCATTGTATTCCTTGAAAGAGACAATAATGTCAGCGGAGTTTTTGATAAACGGATTGAACTCCAGTCCGTATCTGGTATTTAAATCCATACTATTCGTTTTATCCTATATTGTTGTTAGCAGTTGAAGAGGTGGTACCTGAAGCAGATTGTCCTGCGGCAGCCTGTCCTGAAACAGGTGATTCTGCAGCAGGACTGCTGATGTAAACTTTGCGTTTCACCCGGCTGTTCTCGTGCTTGTTCAGGAGTTTTACCGGAGTCAGGGTATTTCCCTCATTTTCTACGATGTAGACATCCGATAAATCAGCAGTATATCGAAGAGTAACCTTCTTTCTGCAGTACTGATTGTCAACTTCAAACATGCGATTACTGATAGATACCAGCCCGTCTCTGGTAACCCTGCGCTCAATTTCCATCAGGAAGTTTCTGCTGATAGAATCATCAGAGAGTTTTCTGATGAGTGAAGATTCTTTGAAGAAACGGTCCTGCGGGGTTCGGTACTCAAGGGATGAATGCGGGGTATTGTTATACTTGTTAACATACTTGAACAAATCGTTTCTTACATCCTCCAAACTGTGAAAATTGGAAGGATTAAACTCTGCAAGCCATTGAATTTTCATGGTTTTGAAGAACCTTTCAATTTTCGCTTTGCTGGTTGGCGTATACGGTTTGTTCCAATGAATTCTGGAGCCTATTCTTGCCGCCAGCAGTTCAACCTGTCTGTTCTTGTAGGTTGAGCCGTTATCGAAATTAAAAACTCTAGGAACACCGTGCTTGGCAACGGCTGATTTTACGACTCCGAGAAAATTTTCGTAGTTGTCGTTAAGAAAGGCATTGATGCCGACAATGTACCGGCTTGCATCGTCTATGAGTGCCTGAATCCATATTTTACGCTTAACCCCGTCTATAGTTATGTACGGACCGACACTGGAATCTCCACACCATACCTCATTGATATGTTCCATCTCGTATCTTTTCATTTCCTGGATTTCAGTCGGAACGTCAAGTTTATCTTTGATAGTGTTGACACAGCGGTTGATGGTCGACAGTGAGATTTGCTCCTGATTGATGAACCCCTTGTTTATCAGCCTTTTCCTGATTGCTGTTGCAGATATTCGCGGGTACTGCTTCTTGATTTCCATTATCTGCTTGTATATTTCATCGTCAATCTTTCTGAAACTCTTGCAATCAGACCGCTTTTGCGGTTTCAGACCGTCCAGCCCGAGCTTCTGATAGATTCGGTACCATCTGGTTATAGTTGGTACTGCGAAATATCTCCTGGTTCCGCTGTTACGGTCTTCAACACCTTTTTCTGATGCGCTTTCAATTATTTCTTTCTTGCTGCGCAAATCATCCACAGACTGATTGACTGCATCGATAATGCAGGCATATCTCATCATCATAATATTTTCTGCCTCTGTCTTATTCATAGGGCTTCCTGTTTAAAATTTACTCTATTTATCCTTCCTGCAGTCGTTTTTGCTCTTTCAAACGGTATTGTTCTGCAGTTGCGCGGCAGTATAGAACTTTGCCTATAAAGAAGCCCTTTTTGCTATGTGGTTTTTAGAATTTTAAAACAGGTGCGATCTCTCATCTGCATGAAATGGCGAAAAAATGAATCAAGACAGAGAACTGCAGATGAGGCAAAATCCGTAAAAAATGACGAAAGAGAAAGACGCAGTGACTGCATACGTGCTTTCCAGTTTGACTTACAAATCGTTCTCGTCAACTAAACCTCCCACCTTCTCCAGAATGCTGCTGACTGGACAGTTTGACTCGAAGTTGCTGAGAACAGTAAGAACAATGTCCTTTCCGGCCCTGGCATACGGGATCATCTCCATCAGCAGTATGGCATGTGTCTTTCCGCAGGCACTGCATCTGACCCGGAGAATTTTAAGTCTTATCTCCTCCCTGCCGTTCAATGCTTTATAGCCTCGTTCATAATATCCGTGTTTTTCCAGTACTCCGCCTTCACAGCATGGTGATTTTATAAGTTTCTGACCGTTAAACAGCTTTGAGATAAGCTGATCGTATTTTTCTTGAGTTAACTCTTCTATTTGATCGTGTATCAGTGTTATCATGGTACTGTTTTGGAGTTCGATAAACCGCGAACAATAGAAAAAGGCAGTGACTGCGAATCACTGCCTTTTTCTATTTCACATAAATCCCCGTGCTTGAAGGGAATTCAATCCCTTGACCTCAGACAATACCGTTCTAAAAATCAGCGCGTCTTCGGACATGCAATCACGTGATGCCAATTATACTATTATTTTAGCTTAAAATTTGAACAATTTAGTTTTAGGAATTTGTCGGTTTAAAAATTAAACAGATCAAAATCGTTGCACAGCGATTGAGAAAATTTCGTCACTTTCGGAGATCCGGCCGGATCAATCAAAATGAATAAAACCAGGGTGAAATGAGATCATATAAAATGGCAGTCTACA
>NZ_CACVSS010000162.1:0-4156 GCF_902756765.1 uncultured Succinivibrio sp.
GTGAACTGCTTCAATGACTCGGTGGTGTTTACTCTTTTAGCAGTTGGCTCTGCCTTTGTAATTTTAACTGGAGAGATTGATGTATCTGTAGGTTCAGTTTTAGGTATCAGTGCCGCTGTGGCTGCTACCGCCCTGCGTGACGGCAGCTCTCTTTTTACAGCCATATCTCTTGCCATTCTGGTAGGAGCCTTCTTTGGCTTTGTCAACGGAATCGGCGTTGCCGTTCTGAAGATCCCTTCTCTAATTTTTACTCTGGGTACCTATGGTGTTGCTCGTGGTATGGTGTATGTGTATACGGGAGGTGCCTGGGTTGAGAATCTTCCTGCCTGGTTTACCTCCGCATCCCACTCCTATCTTTGCGGTTATCTTACCTGGTACTATGCGCTTTCCATTCTCTTTGTAATTTTTGTTCAGTTCCTTCTATCTCATACCAAAAAGGGGCATAACTTTATTGCGGTTGGAGACAACTATCAGGGAGCTGAGCTGGTGGGTATAAATCCTACTCAGACAAAGATCTACGCCTATGTAATCTCAGGTGTATTCGCCTCGGTTGCAGGTCTTCTCTTTACCAGCCGTATCGGTTTTATTACTCCAATGTCAGGAAACTCCTATGAGATGAAAGCTATTGCTGCCTGTGTACTTGGAGGTATTTCTCTGTCGGGAGGTTTAGGTACTCTGATTGGGGCAGCCATCGGTGCGGTAATTATGACCTCTATAACCAGAATTCTGGTATTCCTTGGCTTATCTTCAAATTACGACAATACTATTACAGGTATCATTCTGATTGTTATCGTGGTGGTCAATACAATTATCCAGAATCGTGAAATTGTTAAGAGTCGTCGAGAGATTTCTCTAAAACGTATCGCCCAGAAAGCTTTCATTGATAATCAGGAGGTATCAAAATGAAACGATGGGATCTGACTCTTCTTATTATTCTGATTCTGGAAATCTGCATTTTTGCCTATGCTAATCCTAAGTTCCTGATGCCAAGAGTTATCTTTGGCTCAATCAATGACATTATCCCTATCTGTATTATCTCTCTGTTTGTCACCATGGTTATGATTACAGCCGGCATTGATATTCAGGCCGGAGCCGTGGTTGGCCTGTCTTCAATCATTGTAGGTGTAACCTGGCAGGATTTGGGGCTTAACATCTGGGTTGCCTCTCTGGTAGCTATTATCATTGCTGCCTTAGTGGGCCTTCTTACAGGGTATATTGTGGCTTACTATCAGGTTCAGCCAATGGTTGTGACCTTAGGTGGCAGTTTCCTTTACGCAGGTCTTGCTCTTTTAATTTCAACTCTGTCTTCAACAGAAAGCTATAAGGGTATCAGCGGTTTTCCCGAGTCCTTTGTTAATTTCGCGTCCTATCGTATAGGCGGAGTTCTTCCTGTTCAGGTGGTGGTCTTTTTAGTTATGGCTGCATTTGCATGGTTCCTGCTGCATAAGACCAAATACGGGCGCAAGATATTCTTAATCTTCAGGAATTCTTCTAACCTCATATCTGGGTACAGCAAAGAGTGACCTTGGAGCTACTATAACCCTGCCAATTATTACTGCAGTGGTTTTAGGCGGAACTCTTATGACCGGAGGCAAGGGCAGTATTATCGGTACCGCTCTGGCAGCTGTGATTATCGGTGTGCTAAAGTTCGGTCTGCCATTATGCTTTAGGGTGAATATGCAGTATCTGGATATTCCGGTAGGTCTCCTATTGCTGATTGTGATCAGTGCAAGGACACTAAGCAATCGTCCTGAAGTCATTGTGTTTATCAGCAATTTAAAAAAGAATAGATCTAAAACATAACTTGCATTTAATAAAGACTACATAAGGAGTTTTCTATGAAAAAAACTTGGTTAAAATCAGCTGTTCTCTCTGCAGCAATTGCAGCCTGCCTGTCTGTATCAAGCGCCTATGCCGGAGATGTTAAAGACAAGACTGTTGCTTTCATTCCAAAGTTAACCGGTAATGCATTCTTTGAGTCAGCTAATGTCGGAGCTCAGAACTATTCAAAGAAGGTTGGCTACACCGTAGAATATATGGGCTCACCAAACGCATCTGTAGCAGATGAGGTTAATGTCATTAACCAGGCTGTAGCAAGAGGTGTTGATGCAATCTGTATCTCCTCAGTTGATGCTACCGGTTTGAATAAGGCTCTGTCCGATGCCATGAAGGATGGTGTTACAGTTGTAACCTGGGACTCAGATGTAGGAGAGGACTGCCGTACTCTGATGGTTTCACAGGGAACTCCTGATATTTTAGGCAAAATGCTGGTTGATATGTCTGTAGATGCTCTGCAGAAGCGTGGGGTTGATCCTAAGAAGAAGGCTGTTAAGTACTGCTGGCATTATTCACAGGCAACAGTTGCCGATCAGAACTCCTGGCAGAAGGAAGGCGAGAAGTTTATCAAGGCTAATTATCCAAACTGGGTTAATGTTGCTCCAGACAATTACTATTCAGAGCAGGATGCAGAAAAGGCTGTGTCCATTGGTGCCTCTGTACTTGAGGCCAATCCAGATATCGATCTGATTATCTGCAATGATTCAACTGCTCTTCCTGGCCAGTTAACTGCAGCTCAGAACAAAGGTCTGAACAAGTCAAAGGTAACTATTACCGGTTTTGCCTCTCCAATGTCTATCAAGAACTTCGCCAAGTCAGATATCATTGAAGAGTGGGGCCTGTGGGACTGCGGTGTTCAGGGCGCAATCGGTACTTATCTAGGTGCTTATCTTGCTGCTGGTAATGAAGTTAAGGTTGGTGATGAGATTGACTTGCCTGAAATCGGCA
This sequence comes from uncultured Succinivibrio sp., assembly GCF_902756765.1. Classification (NCBI taxonomy): domain Bacteria; kingdom Pseudomonadati; phylum Pseudomonadota; class Gammaproteobacteria; order Aeromonadales; family Succinivibrionaceae; genus Succinivibrio; species uncultured Succinivibrio sp. The sequence continues at coordinate 2,785 of NZ_CACVSS010000162.1, forward strand.
AGATCAAGGTAATGCCAAATGATTCACTGGTTCCTGGTTCAAAGACCGGAGCAAAGAACAATGGTGTTGTTCTGCTGCCAGAGCGTCTGGTATTCACCAAGGATAATGTAGATAATTACAATTTCTAATGATCTTATAGATCCTGTTTAATTATGAGACCGCCGGTTATCCGGCGGTTAGTAGAGGAGTAAAAATGGCAGATTTAGACGGCTTAAAGGTTGCTCACGATTATCATATCAATGAGCCTTTTGCTAATAATAAAGGTTTCTATGTTAAAGGTGCTAACGCTCTTGACTGGGGTATGAAGAAGCACCTTGCCAATATATTCAATCCTGTAAGTGGCAATACTGTTATGTTTGCCTTTGATCATGGCTATTTCATGGGCTCAGTTTCCGGTCTTGAGCGACTTGATCTGCTGCTTCCAAAGCTGATGCCTTACATTGATGTTCTGATGTGTACCCGCGGTGCGCTGAGAACCTGTATCGATCCATCCTGCCGTAAGGCAGTTGCACTTAGAGCAACCTCAGGTTCATCCATGGTTCAGGACGACCTGTCTCATGAAATTCTGGCAGTTGATGCTGAAGAAGCTGTAAGACTGAATGCAGATTGTCTTGCAATTCAGACCTTCATCGGCGGCGACGGTCAGCTAAGCTCTCTTAAGAACCTTGAAGATGCAGTAAACATGGGCTGCAGATATTCAATACCTATTTTGGGTGTTGTTGCTGTCGGCAAGCAGATGGAGAGAACCTCCAAGTTCTTCAAGCTTGCAACCCGTATGCTTGCAGAGCTAGGTGCAAATATGGTTAAGACTTACTACTGTGATGATTTTGAGGAGGTAGTAGCCGCCTGTCCTGTTCCAATTGTTGTTGCAGGAGGAAAGAAGCTTCCTGAGAATGAGGCTTTAACACTTGCCTACAATGCTATTAAGGGCGGTGCACATGGTGTTGATATGGGAAGAAATATCTTCCAGAGTCTGCACAGTGTTGAGATGCTTCAGGCTGTTAACAAGATTGTTCATGAGGGCTTTACTGATAAGGAAGCTTATGAGTTCTATCAGGATTTAGTCAAGTAAATATATTATTCTTCTTTTCGTAAGCCCAGTATCTTATTGATCTGGGCTTTTTTCTGCTCCAAAAATGAGTTTTCTAGAACATTTGCAAGCCTAGAATTTTTGTGCCTATCACGTTTTTGAGTAAAAAAATCCAGATATACAGTTCGCCTTCTCACATAAACTACAAAAAAATCAGTAAAAAAAGGAAATTTTTCATTCATAACCTAAAATAGATTATGTAGAAGTTCATTATTACTAGAAAACGGATCTGCAAATGGCTGGTTTAATTGAAAATATTGAAAGACGTACTGGTATGGTTGG
>NZ_CACVSS010000163.1:0-3540 GCF_902756765.1 uncultured Succinivibrio sp.
AGTTTTGCATGCTGATCTAACGAGCGCATATCTCTAATTTTGTAATCTGAAATTATAAATGAAGCTGTGTCCAGAATAGACTTTAGCTCTTCAAGCTCATACGAAAGAGTTCTGGCATCAGAACTGATCTCAGGTCCAATCTTTCCTCTCCAAAAAGATGACTCGTCATCTAAGCAAACAGAGCTTTCTATTTCATTTACTGTCATAAATACCTCTCCATTTGATTTACTAATGCAAAATATGGACTACTGTTATCTAGGCGTTGGCGCCTTTTAAAATAATATCGATAACCTCATTGTTTGCCGCCTGGGCAACCAGTTCAGGTGTAACAACTGACTGATTTTTAAGCGCTGCATAATTAAGTGAATGAATACAGATTTTATTGATCAGACGAGGAATTCCAGAGGAAAGATCTGATATTAGATCAACTGCTTCAGAGGAAAAAAGCGGTTCTGAACTTCCTGCCCAGCGAAGGTGAGATGCAATATAAGGGCCGACCTGTTCTTTAGAGAGATTGTTGGTTTTGCAAACATACATTATTCTCTGGGTAATTGCCTTACATCTTTCTGTTCTGAGAATATTCCAGATTTCAGATTGTCCTGACAGAATTAAAGTCAGAGGTGAACCAGAATCATAGCGAGAACCGTTCAGTAAAAATCGGATCTCCTCAAGCAGGTCGAATTTCTTATAACTCATTGTAAAGAGGTGCGCCTCGTCTACGACCATAATTACTTTCTTGTGATAGGTTTCCCTCTGAATATCCAGTTCTTTATGAAACTGCCTTCTGGCATCATTGACGTATGTATGAGCTTTAATTCCAAGCATTTCCAGCGGAACTGAATATAACCATCTTGGTGTTGCGTTTGACATTGAAACATACAGCACCAGAAATTGTTCTGGATTTAGTGCTGAGGTAAATTTTCTTAATACGGTGCTTTTCCCTGTACCAGGCTCACCTGACAGCACCGCAAAGGAATTATCCTGAACCGCCAGCTGCAGTTTGTTTTGAATTTCAACAATGCTGTCTGACTTGTATAGATATTCAGTCCCGATTCTGTTGGTGAAAGGCATATTCTGAAGCTTAAAATATGATACAAAGTCTTTTAGTTCCATGGTTAATCCTCCTTCTGGCACAATTTATAGAGTGACTGCTGAGCAGGTGGTTCTGATTCTTCCTGCTTAAAGATGAGCTCATTGGAGAGCTGCTTCTTAAAAGAGCTTTCATCCTTATAGGTGCCGTTCTTTTTAGCTATATCTCTGTAATAACGCTCAACTACAGGTGTTACTGCAGACTCACCATCGATACTTTTCTCCTGAGGTAGAACTGTTTCATCTTTGATTGTGCGATCCGCAAAATCTACGTCTGAAGTAATGACATGCTCAAACAGTGGTACAAATTCATATTCGTTACCATCATCTCCTATATCCTGAGGTGATTTATTTACAGCAAGTTCAATTTTGGCATCAACCGTTGAATAAACAATGGTTACTCGTTCTCCCGCTTTTGCATAACCGGCTTTAATTTTGTAGAGCTTTCCCTTGAAACTGATGGTCCCGTCTTTAGAAACCATTCTTGAGGAATGAGTGGTAAAGGCATAATTTAACAGCTCTAAATCTGCAATTCTTACCTTGGTGCAATCATTGTTAAAGGCTTCATTTGGAGACTGCTTATGCTTTTTTCCCTGCTCATCTGTATATGAGAGGGCTGAATGAGGTCGATTATTATATTCTTCAATCCATTGAGCTATGAGTTCAACGAATTTGTCGTACCTTAAATTATCCATCAGCCTAATCTGATCAAGAAGAGCATCAAGCGTACCGTTTGCTCTCTCCAGTGCTCCCTTGGACTGAGGTGTATATGGCTTTGAACGTTTATGTGTGATGCCAAGACAGTGGCAGCAGTGATTGAATGCTTGTCCGTGATATATAGAGCCCTGGTCGGTTAGAATTGTTTCAGGAATACCATACTGCTCTATGAGCAGCTTGAAACTGCTTAAGGCTAAACCTTCTTTTTGGGAAATATCTATTTTATAGGTCAGGATTTTTCGACTGTAATTATCCATCCATAACTGGATATAAGGAGTCACAGGAAGTCCTTTCTCATTTACCACACAATAACGAGGAGGCTCCTTTACGTCTCCCTGTATCTGGCTCATTTTATGTAGTTTTCTGTATCTTCCGAAAAAGGCTCTACCTGAAACCTCTGCCTTTCTTAAAAGCTCATTGCGACCATAGCCGTTTTTACACAAATGATCCTGTAAAGTACTGCGTTTTATAATTCCAGCAAGCTCAGGATGACGACCTTCAAGGCAGGATATAATCTCATTTACACTAATGGTAGGAGACTGCAACCGCATTGCCTTTGCCTCATCCAGTAAAGATTCAAACTTGATATACAGTTTCTTATCAGTTCTAATCTTTGGGTATTTGGTATTCAATCCGGCAATTCCTTTCTCAGAGTAATCTGCAAGCCATCTTTTTATGGTTCGTGGTGATACACCGGTATCACTTGAAATTGCTTTGAGCTTCTTATAAAACTCTTTTTTTTGTTTTCTGGTTTCAGCTTTAATATGCAACAGAGGTGCTATTACCTGCAGTCTGTAGTCTGCGGTACTTTGAAATTTATCGTTGGTTGCGTAGTTATTTTTACTCATAAGACTCCCTTATTCCTAAAAATTAAACCTAAGGAGGGGCAATATCCTTCCTGAGGACAATATTACAGGCACTATAAGGAAGTGAGATCTTATGTAATGTGGATGAAATAAGGCCACGACGGCAGATGGTGAGTAAGATATTTGTCAAGGATAAATCATTTGATGAAATTTCTTTAAATGACCAGATATATTCCCAGCGACAATCTGCTGAATTCTAAGCATATTCGGGGTAATATCACGGAGTAAATTCACCGCTGAATGAAGTCTTTTTGCATGTCTCCCCAGGATATATCTAGAAAACAGAAAACTATCACCGTGGTATTTCTTAAAAAAATAGCTAAGGTAAGGTTCACCTCTGCATAGTTCTTCAATATATTTCTGGGTTAATTTCTTCCCTGGCTGGGGAGATAGCTCTAACATTCTGTAGAATATTTTATGAGCTTTAAGAACTTCATCTGCAGTTACACTATCAAGAGCCTCTTGAGGAAGCATATCCTCTCTTAGCAGAACATGAATTTCTTTTGAACCTTGACATTGTCTGTTAGCGCATGTCAGCCTTTGCAGCTGAAACTTTTCAACACAGTTCTTTCCGTAGTTATAGATAACCTTTTCATAATCTGTAAAACCGTCCTTAATCAACAACCTTCCACAAAGGGAACAGCAGGGACGCGCTGATTTATGAAAAGTAAGTCTTAAAACTTTTTTGCCATCTTTTTTAAGATGCTCAAAAATCCTGCATCCAGAATATGCTATATTGTAGAAAGTACACCGCCTTGGCGTCTGTACTGGGATGGGTGCCAGCTCGTGTGGTTTGCTAGACTTTTTAGAGCTGGCACCTGACGCCTATTTCTAAGCATAGTGCACACCTCTTCAAATATCCTTTTCT
>NZ_CACVSS010000164.1:0-3591 GCF_902756765.1 uncultured Succinivibrio sp.
TATAGTCAACATATCATAGGAATCACCACTTGATAAGGAATCAACACCTGAAAAAGCAACTTTAGAAGCATCAACTTTTGTTACACTTGAATCTGTTGATTTATTGGCAAAGAAGTTAATAGTAATTGTTTTACCCCAAACTACATTATCAAAACGAATAGTTGAAAAGTTTTGAACATTTCCGATGGTATAGGAGGATGGAGTCCAAGGGGTATTGTTATAACCGAATACCAAAGTGTTTCCGGTCAAGGTTACTGCGCTAATATACCAATTAGTTTGACCTCCAAATATACCTGCAGCACTCACATTAGCATCTCCATACAGATAAACTGTATTATTGGAGATGTTTACTTGAGTCTGACCATGGGCCCACCCCCCAAAAATGGTAGAAGAATATGTACCAGAACCCAGTATTACCTTATTGTTAGACGCAGTTGAACTTCCAATTCCTCCTGCATAACCTCCTGTAATCATCTTGTTTCCAAGAAATTCACTTCCTTTTTCTATAAAAACGGTATTTCCAGAGGCTGTTACTGCATTTCCTGAATAATCATCTATAATTTGGGCTCCATAGACAGTCAAATTCTTGGTAGAACTTCCTGCTTTAAACGTTACTGTATTATTATTACCTTGAACATTTCCTTGTACAGCGGCGTTCAAATTTGTATAAGCACCCATGAGGTTACTTTGATACTGATTATTTGTCGATCCATTTATCGTGCCGTAACTGGTGATACTGTTGCCATCATTGCTTCCATCTGCAACAAATTTGTTGCAATTCAACCTAGTGTCGGCATCAGGATAATTTACCACTCCAGATGATTTGACTGTAATTGTTGCAGGTGATGTTGGTGAAACTACAGAATTATAACCTCCATCTAATGCCCAGGTTCCTTCGACGTTCTTAGGGGAGGTATATACCGCATCTGCAAATGCCGTACCTCCCGCAAGGACTGAGAAAACAGCAATAACAAGAGGCTTTATTCTCATTCTATTTAATGAGTAAAGAGAACTCCCATGTTTTATCGCATCCAAATGTCTTATTTTTCTTTTCATCATCATAACCTCAGACAAATTTAGACCATCACTGTTTTTTATTTTTGTGAATAAATCTGTCAGATTGAATAAATGATGAACTGATTTAAAAAATTCCTCACAAAAAATCATGTATTTTTAGAGTAAACTGTACTTAAGTACAGTGTCTTACTTAATGAAAAATATGAAGATTCTTAGTGATAGTACAGCTAAACAGAATAATATTCTGGTATTGTTTCCAATACTGATTTATGCCATTTGTTTTACCGAAAATCTGACCGGATTTGGTCTATTTTTTAGTACCTCAATATCAGAGACCTTCTTCACTCTCGACAGTAAACTCATAACCATATCAATCTTCTGCTGTCTTTTATCTGTTGGAATGCTATCTTTTGCCTTCACTAACCGTTATGTTTCTAACAAAAGGCTTCCTATCTTTGTAACGGGAATCTGTTTCACAAGAATTCTTATCTGGCTCTGTATTTATAACAAGTTAAGTGATCTGAGTATTGTCAATACCATGCTTATTGTCCTTTATGCTCTTGATTTAGGCTATATCTCAGCCTTTGCCTTTTATAGAGGACTAAAACTTACTCCTAGAAACAGATTTGCAAGATATATCGGTTTTTCTCTTGCCTTTGCAGTGCTATTGACAATGATTATTGGAAGACTGCCATTAACCCCAGTTAGCAGCAACTTCTATCTGGGAATTGTTTGTCAGGTACTGATTATCTTATTCTTCAGAATAAAAATTGAAGGCCAGCAATTAGAGCTTACAGAAAGAAAAGTTCGCATTTCTCCAGGAATGAGACGTTATCTTAAGAACGGCATCATTATGGTTTCGGTCCTGAGTTTTCTACATGGAATGACAGATGGTGTGGATTACTTTATCTTCAAGAACAGTGAAGTTGATGTTGTCCACGAATACTATCGTCTTTTCTATGTCTTAAGTCTGATTACTGCAGCCATACTTTATGATAAGTTCAAGTACTATCAGATGCTTCTTGCTATTCTTGCAACAGGTCTTCTGATTCTGGCCTTTCAGCTGTACAACACAGAGTACTTCAATGTGGTTCATTACCTTGATAGTATCTGTTCTGGTTTTATACTTGTCTTTATCATGAACATATTTGCTGAAGCCTCAGCCGTCACTGATAAACCATGGATGTGGTGTAATCTTGGAAGAATCATTCAGTTTGCTTTGAACTCGATAGGATCTGTTATCTCTGTGTGGCTTCTAGATCAAAATCTTACTGCAACATCACAGTTTATATTTCTGATCCTTTTGTGCGTACTGATTTTTATGCTGTATCACGGCTCAATGAACTACCAGATAGAAAAACAGTATCGTACTCTGAGCATGAGACTAAATAAAGAACTAGAAAAGTCACGACCAACTGCAGTTGAAGATGTTACTAACAGTAAAGCAAAGGATTTCAGTAAAGGAATATCCTCAGAATCTTATAAAAGAGTATCTATAACCAACAGACTTTTAATAAATTCTCACAAAAATAAGCAAGGAAAAAAGGAAATCCACATAAAAAGTCAAAATGAATCTCTGCAGAATGATCTTAAAGACTTTATTTCGGCTTATGACCTAACATCAAAGGAATCTGATATTCTTAAGGAAATCTTACAGTTAAAATCAATTAAAGATATGGCTGTAGAACTGGACATAACGGAGAGAACAGTGAAATACCGTATTTCCAGAATTTTTGAGAAAACTGGAACTAAAAACCAAAGAGAACTACTCAAAAAAATAAATGAATAGCCTGCAATCCAAACTGAACCTGTATTACCTAGATACAGAAAGTTCCATCGCAATATCTCAGATACAACATAAACACAGACAATTTACACTATACAGAAACAGAGCTATGAGTAAGGTTACCGAGGGAAACCATCTCACAGCTCTTTTTAGCAAAGCCAATACCTATTCCGTAGACATTCTTATATCTTTTGGAAATAAATTTTGAGGCATAATCTTTTTGGATTATCTGTTTTGTTGCATCAAGAGCTACATCATAACAGTCATCCAGTTCTTGGGCTTTCTTCATCTCTATGATACAGGCGGTTTTAGTATCATAGTTAGTTAAGACAATATCAGAGAATCCTGTTCCTGTCTCAATTTCCTCATGGTACTCAAGACCTTTAGTTGAAGCAGCTATTCCAAGAATACCTGTCATAAATCCGTGGTAGTAAAGCTCATCACCGCTGTTTCTAATACTTAAGAACTCTTTTAGCATGGTGCTGATTAAAGCCTGAGCTTCTTCAGTCTTATTCTCCATGAGTAAATCCACCAGGCTTAGAGTCTGATTAAACCAGTGATGATTATTCTTGGTGTAGAAGTTTTCAAACTTACTCTTAAAACAGAGGGCTACCTCATTATTGGGAATTCTGATTTTTACCTTGTCACAAGAGTTTGTTTCTTCTGCATAGGTTGCATAGCCTGTATGCAGCATTAAGGTCATAAAGATATCAAAATCCATGTTATTGTTGATATCTGGATATGTGGTAAATTCCTTTAATGAAATCTCTATGACATTTCTGTCTGAG
>NZ_CACVSS010000165.1:0-2762 GCF_902756765.1 uncultured Succinivibrio sp.
ATCCGACAAAGATATTTTTTTGATTTGTTTTAGTAGATTAGTTTTTAAGTAGTTTGTTTTTTGAAAATCGGGCGTCGTGAGACACCTGATTTTTTTTTGTATCAGTAAATCAGTTAATCAGTAAATCAGTTTGCTTTGCAGATTATAAATTATTTATTTCCCGATTTTCAATATTCAATAACTTTTATTACCTTTGTCAACATGAAAGGATGATGAGCTGTAAATGCTCATAATTTAGTTCTTCATTATATACGAAAGATTATTGTGAAACAGTTAAAAGAATTATATAAAAAATGGGCGGGTGCAGAACCTGCTAATGTAGAGAAACTTCCTGGTGCTGGTAGTAATCGTGAGTACTATCGTTTTACTGCTGCTGATGGCACTACCGTTATTGGTGTTATTGGTACAAGTAGAGACGAAGACCATGCTTTTATTACTCTTGCAAAGCATTTTGTGCAACGTCAGTTGCCTGTACCTGAGATTCTTGCTGTGAGTAGAGATGAACTGAGATATCTGCAGACAGACCTTGGAAAAGTGTCGCTCTTTGATGCAATCAAAGGTGGTAGAGAGGCCGGCGGAAGATATAATCAGGAGGAGAAACAATTGCTTATCAATACTATACGTGAGTTGCCTAATATTCAGATGCGTGGTGCTCGTGGTATGGATTGGAAAGTGTGTTACCCGCAGCCAGAGTTTGATGAGGAGGGTGTACTCTTTGATCTTAACTATTTTAAGTATTGTTTCCTTAAGGCTACTGGACTTGATTTTCATGAGTTGAAGCTTGAAGCAAACTTTCGTATGCTTGCCAAAGATCTTACTTCTGATACATGTGATAGTTTTATGTATCGTGATTTTCAGGCGCGCAACATAATGTTAGACGAAAACGGTAATCCGTACTTTATTGACTTTCAAGGAGGAAGAAAAGGTCCGTTTTATTATGATATTGCCTCATTTTTGTGGCAAGCCTCTGCAAAATATAATGACGAATTACGTCAGGAGCTGATAACTGAATATTATTCTTCTCTGAAGAATTATACAGAGGTACCATCAGAAAACTATTTCATGAAGCGACTGAACCTGTTTGTGCTTTTTCGCACTCTTCAGGTGCTTGGTGCATATGGCTTCCGTGGATATTTTGAAAGAAAGAAGCATTTCCTTGACAGTATTCCTCCTGCTATGCATAATCTGAGGAGGCTAATAAAATTAGGTGCTGACGTATTCCCTTATCCTTATCTTATGGATATGTTGAAGCGTCTTACCGAACTGCCTCAGTTTGCTGAAAAGCCAGAGCCTGTGAAGGAACGTGAGGATGGATATAAGATTACCGATAATCCTGTATATCAGGCAAATCCTTTGGATGGTCCTGCTACTTTCTCTAAATATGATGGTAAGGGTCCGCTTGTTGTTCGTGTGTGGAGTTTTTCGTTTAAGAAAGGTATTCCTGAAGACCCATCAGGTAATGGTGGTGGATATGTGTTTGACTGTCGTTCTACCCACAACCCAGGTCGTTATGAACCATATAAGAAGATTACGGGCTTAGATGAACCGGTTATTCGTTTCTTGGAAGATGATGGTGAGATATTAGAATTCCTGAAGCCGGTATATCAGTTGGCTGAACATCATGTAGAACGCTATATGCAGCGTGGATTTACAAACCTTATGTTCTGTTTTGGATGTACAGGAGGTCAGCATCGTTCTGTTTATAGTGCTCAGCATTTGGCAGAGCATATTCACGAGAAGTATGGTATTGAGGTAGAGATAACACATAGAGAACAGGGGGTGCATCAAATACTAAAGGCAAAAGATTCTTCAGAAAGATAGTTTTTTGAAAATAAAGTATTACCTTTGCAGCAATGAAACAAGCAATGATCTTCGCAGCGGGTTTAGGAACCCGATTGAAGCCTCTTACTGATCACATGCCTAAAGCATTGGTAAGAGTAGGGGATGAGCCGCTGTTAAAGCGAGTTATTCATCAGCTGCAATGTGCTGGTATAGAGAGAATCGTCATCAATGTGCATCATTTTTCGCAGATGATTCTCGACTATCTCAAGGAAAACAATAATTTTGGTTTAGACATACGCATCAGCGACGAGAGTGACGGACTTCTCGAAACTGGTGGCGGCATTAAGAAGGCTGCTCCTTTGTTTGATAAGGGTCAGCCTATTTTGATTCATAATGTTGATATATTAAGCAATGTGAATCTTGCCCGTTTCTATGATCTACATTCTGATGCTGCCGCTTCTTTGTTGGTGAGCTGGAGAAAAACCAAGCGTTATCTTGTTTTTAATAACGATATGCGCTTGGTGGGGTGGACAAATATTGAAACAGGTGAGGTGAAGAGTCCTTTCGCTGAGGTGAAAGAAGAACTGAAAAATGGATTTCAGGCTGTTGACTCTCAACTCGTAACAGCAAATTATAAACTGTATGCTTTTTCGGGTATACATAGTTTTTCTCCTTCACTTTTTTCTTTGATGGATAACTATCCAGACCGTTTCCCAATAATAGGATTCTATGTGCAGAATTGTGATAAGGTGAGAATTCAAGGTGTGGTAAAAGAAGACCTGAAACTCATGGATGTGGGAAAGCAAGAAACATTGGCTGAAGCCGAAGATTTTTTGAAGTCGTTGGTGTAGCATGATGAATGAAAAAAAGATAACAAGGACTTTATTATAAAAAAATAACAAGATGCAACAGAAGATTATTATCCTCGATTTCGGTTCACAGACCACTCAGTTGATTGGTCGTCGTGTGCGTGAGCTCGA
>NZ_CACVSS010000166.1:0-2734 GCF_902756765.1 uncultured Succinivibrio sp.
AATGAACAACCGCTTCTTTGAAGCCTCATCTTTTTAGATCGATATCTTTTCTAAATTAATCAGCTAATTACCCATATAGTATTTAAGATCCCGTGTATGGTTTGGTGGTGATTCAATGTCTTTTACGAAATCGCTTCTGGCGATTGCTGTATTTGAAGCTATATGCTGTTCGGCGCAGGCTGCAACCGTGAAGTATGTGGATATTTTCGGTAAGCCTATGTTTGCCCTAAATTTCGTAAATGACTATGCTCAACATGATGAAGCAGGAAATCTTTGGAGCCTGTCAGATGCTCAGCGGAATGCAATTGCTGATGCCTCCTCTATTTGGGGAGAAATTTTTGCAAAAAAAAGTCGTAATACCACCTACCTGCCTATTTCAATCAAACTGGTATATGACCCAAATAAACAGAATAACGCCTCAGCCTATTCAGGGGTTAGTGATAACAAAGGTTACTCCTTACTTCAGGATGGTATTATCACAGGAAGAATTGCCGGCAGTAGTCTTGCAGCATATGATATCAATCAGTCAAACTCAATTGATTTCATGCCTTATCTGTATCCTCTACCTACCTTGAATGTAGGTCAGGAATTAATCACGCTGACCTTTCATGAACTTACACATGCCATGGGTATTTTAACCGGTACTAATACTCTTAAAGAAATAGACGCTAGATGGGAATTAGTGAAGGATGATGAAGGCAGTTCTGATATTGTTGATGCTCTTTATGATTATGGATATGTTAATGATAATAACGAGCTTTCTGCCCCAGAAAGAACAGGTATTGTAGTTGAGCTTTCTGCGTTTGCAGAGCACTTGTGGTCTTACATGGAGATAGTTGATGGTAAGGGTAAAGAGAATCTTAACAAGACTCCTACTCAGCTTAAGTATTTATCTCTGCTTTCATCATCCACTAATCCGATAGAGGGATCATTTATTGTCGGTGAAGAAGATGAAAGTGGCGTTTACTTTAAAGGTGATAATGTTAATGAAGTTCTAAATGGAGCAGAGAAATTACCTGGTGTTCCAATAAACGGTTTTGAGGCTGAGAATAATGATTTTCTTTTTGAACTGTCTCATTTTGAATTAGCCCACAGCATGATGAGTCACCAGAACTGGCGTAACTACGTAACTCTGATGGAAGCGGAGATGGCTGTATTCCAGGATATCGGCTATAACTTTGACAGACGAAATTTTTATGGCAGTTCTGAATACCGTGATGGACAAATCTACACCAACACTAAACCTTTCTATGCCAGAAATGGAGAGGGTACAGCCTATATTGCAGGAAAGCCTAATACAGCAACTTTAGGTGTAGGCTTTCATCTGTATGGTTCTAACAATACCATTACCCAGGGAGCAGAGCTGTTAGCTGACGGAAGAGGCGGTACCGGTATCAGAGCAGACGGTTCAGGAAATAAAATAATAATTCCAGCCTCGACCAGAATTACAGCAAACGGTGATCACGGTACAGGAATTCTGATGTCCTATGGAAGAAACAATACGATTATAAGTCAGGGTACCGTTGTGGCAAAAGGTACAGGAGGAAAAGCAGTTGCCTTTGATTTTGGTATGAATCTGCTTGGAGATGATCTAGAAAGACGTGGATCCTATATCTATACACTTAAGGATGTGAAAAAAGATGTAACCGATCCTCTTAACCCGGCTAATGCAATATATGATGATATTAAGGAACTAGAAGGCCCACTGGTAAGTACATTTGAACTCTCCGGAAGCCTTGAAGGCAGTTATGCTTCAATCTACATTGCAAAGAATGCCTATGTTAACCAGATCAATGTGCTAAAAGGTGCTTCTATCAAAGGAGACATTATCTCTGAGTGGGATCCTAATAATGAATATATCAGTAATAATGCACCTCAAAATTTGTATACAGCTCTGAATTTCGGTTACGGAGTAAAGGCAGACGGAACATCCACAGGTTCAGGTGATGATTCTTTCTTCATGACTCTGGACGGTTCAATTGCAGGCTACAAGAGTTTAAATGTAAACCATAAAGCCGGAACTTTGAACATAGAAGGTACCGTCTCTGCCTATAATCTAAACAACAGCGGATATCTTGCCATCAAAGGAACTACGGCAGATAAATACAGTGCAGAAATCCAAAATTATTTTGAAACATCCGGTTCTCTTGAAACCGGCTTCTACGCGGACAGTACAAGCGATAAGATAAAAACTGCATACGCATCTTTGGATGGAAACTGGATTTTAAGACCAAATCGTGATTTCTATAGTAATAAAGCTCGAATTTCTCCAGAGTTTCCTGTAGTTTCATCAAATTCGTTGTTAGGCTGTTTTACAAAAGCAGGTTTGGTAGGCTCTTTCTCTCCAACACTGAAGATGAAGCTTTTGAATGACAGCGGAACTAATCCTGAAATTGAAATGTACCGTGACAGTGATGCCTATTCAAAATATGCGGAGAGCGGAGCAGATGCCGAGGTTGGCAGTGCCTTGTATGGCATAGCCTCTGAGGCTCAGGGAGATATGCAGGAGCTGATAACAAGTCTGGATTTCTCAGACATGCAGGGTAAGACTGTAACGTCAGCCCTAAAGCAGTTAGGACCAGGAGCCTTTGACTACGGTTCTATGACAGCCTTAAAGGACAGTACCGCTGTAACCGGAGAGATGATGCGTCATATGCAGGGAACCATGCTCAGCTCCAGATACAACAATCTGTATAACAGCGACAGTCTCATGGCCTCCAACAGCTATGATTTA
>NZ_CACVSS010000167.1:0-2725 GCF_902756765.1 uncultured Succinivibrio sp.
CCTGTTGTCGCTTTTCCTTCTGACAATTGATCCTGCCACAATGTTTGAATTGTAGCTTGTGCAAAGCGTTTTAATTCTTTCAAGAATATAACCGCCATCCTCGTCCTGAGTATGATTTACATAATCTGTGCTGGTTGCAAAAAACTCTGGAATAACTATTAAATCAATCTTCTTGCCTTTGTAAGGAGACAGCATATTTTCAAGTTTGTTAAGGTTTTCATAAGGATTTGAATAGATAGACTGAATCTGAACAATAAGTACGTTTATCATAAGGCATGACTCCGAATCTGAATAATAAAAATCATTATAATTCAGATAAATAATAATATCTCATACTAATCAGTATGTTTTGCACTAAACTAAAGCTTTTTAAGATAATCTTATTAAGAAATACTTATATCTTATTGCTTTATATGCTAAAAGAGGAATCGCATTTCTTGAAAAACGTTACATTCTTTCCAATATTCTAAATATTGTTGCCAAAAATACTTTTTACTTTAAAAATGTACAAGGTGACAATTCTTAATATTCATACATGTATGTATGTTTAATATATTGAAATATCAGTAATTAAATAATACGACAAACAAATCGATCCGATCTCACTCACATAATTGAATGAGAACCGATCAGAATAATCAAAATCATAAGCAGGCCTTATGAAGTGTTCTTTTACAACCAGTTTTATTTCAAAGTAGAGCTAGTATTATTGCTATTTCCTGGATAAGAGGAATAAGGTAGCTCAGAAACCATATCTGGTTTCTGTTTGAGGATTTTAGTATGGAATTATTCTTCTACAGGCGGAGTACTGAAGTATTCACATAGATACTGCATGGCAACAAGTGGATGCTGTCTGAATACTGAGAATACTCTCTTGTAGGGTATAAGAGGAGCTCTTGCTGCAGTTTCTGCATTACGGTGTTTTACGTTACTGTAACCTCTTTGAGACATAAGCTCTCTTGAAAAGGTTGTAACGTTCAATACCATACTGTTAAGGCCAACAATTGAAGCTAAATGATTATCATCACAGCAGTGCTGATTATCCTGAAGCAGAACGGTATCCAGGATATTGTGCTGAGTTTCAAAAAGCCATCTGGTCTTGAGTGAATGAACTATCTGTCTGCAGTTATCTTCTGTGTATTCAAGGCTTGAGATGAAATACAGCACAGACTCAGTAGGTTTTCTTTGTATTGAGTTTTTCCTGTCATCTCTAAGGTGTTCCTGTGTAACCTTGCTTACTCTGATAAGAGTTCTGGTATTAGAGTGCATACAGTAAAGCTGACATCCATCAATGGCACTTACAGGAATGATATCGTACTTTCTGGTCTCAATGCGTGAGCTTTCCTTCTTGGTAAACTCATAATGGAAATACTCATGTCCCTGAGGATTCTTCTCAAGGAAATTGCTGATACCGGCTACTGCAGTCTGATTGCTAAGATTGGTTTTAACAGCAAATATCCAGTCGAGTTTTCTTGAGTTTAGAAAGTCGATTAACTCGCCTCTGGCATTGAGTGCATCAGCATAAAAGATATCATCACTGCTGATATGGGCATCTTTAAGCATTGCCATAAAGGCCTGAGCTTCATTGTTCTTATACTTCACCAATGTGTAATTAAGGACATTACGAGTATCGCAGTCAAAGAAGCTTACTCTGTGAGCTCCTTTTTTCCTGCGGTTTGACTCGCCTCTTCTGAATGAACTGCGAAGCTCCTGTCCATCACCGCCTATTAAGTGGCGGTATTTGATGTCAGTGGACTCAAGCTCGTCATCAAGTGATTTTCTGATGTTTTCTAAAAGCTCCTGAGCCTTTATTTTGATATCACCAAAGTACTGTCTGAACATTGAGGAGAATTCACCGTCAGGTATCATCTTAAGAAAGAACCTTATGGTCTCTGCTGATATCATCCACTTCGGAGATGGCATTGATGGTATCAGGTACTGCATTATAGGATTATGCTCAAACCAGAACTGAGCATGCTCTTTACAGTCTTTGTTACCACAAAGAGAGGACCAGATGACTACCATCAGCACCACATCTGAGGTATAGATGACGCATTCAGGATCTCGCTTATCATGCTGTAAATACCTTCTGGCTATATCCTGGCGCAGTGCCATTACAGCAAAGGTCAGAGGACACCTTTTGATGAAACGCTCAACCTTCTGTTTTGCGCTATAGACATAGTCCATATAGTCATCAAAGAAGAAATCTCCTTCATGATAGCCTTTCTTGTTCAGGACATTTACATACTGCTCAATGAAATCATCTTCAGTGTCAGCAGGTGCGCTAAAGCGGGTATGCGATAAGGCATACTCCTCTAACTCCTTAAACTGAACCTGTGATTCCATTGCTATTTCCAAAATTTACCGAAACTTTCAGTATTTGATCAGAAAACAGTATCTTTGGCAAGAAATTTCTTGATCTGCGATCCTCAGATCACACTATTTATTACGTGCGTGATCCTTGAATCGCAACTTTGAAATAAAACTGGTTGTAAAAGAGCACTCTATCAGGCTAGCTGATGATTATTTTTGATCGCCATTTTTTTGTGATGGCGATCGGTATCATTTGGTTGTCGTAATTAAATAATACATACGTATAATGAATTTAACAGAATTAGATCTACAATAGAAATAAGAGCAGCATTTATAGGAGAAAAAAATTATGCTTAAATTCTACAAATGCCCTCATTGCGGCAACTTAATTGCAATGATCAAGGATTCTTCA
>NZ_CACVSS010000168.1:0-2714 GCF_902756765.1 uncultured Succinivibrio sp.
CACTATAGCACAGGGACGAGCTGTAATTCCGGCAAATATCAATCACCCTGAAGCAGAAAGCATGATTATAGGAGCAAAATACAGCGTCAAGGTCAATGCTAACATCGGAGCATCAGCCATTGGTTCAGACTATTCAAAAGAACTTGAAAAACTAAGATTCTCTTTGCTGTTTGGAGCAGATACTGTAATGGATTTGAGTGTTGGTATCGAAGGGATACCAGACCTTCGCAATGCTATCTTAAGAGCATCACCTTTACCTTTAGGAACAGTTCCAGCCTATGAAGCTCTGGACAGAGCAGAGGGAAACATCAAAAAGCTAACCTGGGATCTGTTCCGTGATACGGTTATAGCACAGGCAAGACAGGGTGTTGACTACTTTACCATTCATGCAGGACTTCTGCACGATTATCTGCCATATGCAGCTCAGAGAATTCTGGGAATAGTCTCCAGAGGAGGTTCAATCATGGCTGAATGCATGATGAGTCAGGGCACTGAAAATATGGCATATGAGCACTTTGATGAGCTTTTGGAAATATGTCATGACTATGATGTTGCACTATCCTTAGGTGACGGCCTGCGTCCTGGATGTATCAATGATGCCTGTGACAAAGCCCAGTACGGAGAATTGAAGACCATCGGTGAACTTGCTGCAAGATGTTATAAAGCAGGAGTTCAGTGCTTTATTGAAGGTCCAGGTCATGTTGCCATGGATAAGATTGAGGAAAACCAGAGACTTCAGGAGAAATACTGCAATTACGCTCCGTTCTATACCTTAGGACCTCTGGTTACTGATATTGCACCAGGCTATGATCACATCACCTCTGCAATTGGAGGTTCTCAGATTGCAGCCTTTGGTACTGCAATGCTGTGTTATGTAACTCCAGCCGAACATCTTGCTCTTCCAAATGCAGAAGATGTGAAAACAGGGCTAATAACCTACAAACTTGCAGCACATGCAGCAGATCTGGCCAAAGGCCTGCCTGGAGCTAAGTTACGAGATGATGCCATGGCTAGAGCCCGTGCTGATTTCAGATGGTTCGATCAGTTTGCCTTAAGTTTAAATCCGGAACATGCTTACAAGGTATGGAAATCTCAGATGCCGGATAACTGCTCCCATGAAGCATCTTTCTGTTCAATGTGCGGTCCAAGATTCTGCCCTATCAGACTGAATAGAGTTTTAAAGAACAAATACAAAGATCAGTTATAACAAAAGAAGAGCGCTCTTTTCTGTCGAAACTTCCATTATCATAATGGAAGTTTCATGTGTCAGACAGAACGTAGGAACAGCTAAAGCTTGACGATATTTCCGTTTTTGTGAACAACTACATAAGACTGAAGAATCTCTCTGTTCTTTTCAAGAAAAATCTTTACTTCATCAAGAGAACCAAATTCATAACTTACTTCTGCAGGATTAGTAATAGTCGTAATTTCGACAATATACATGTTTTATGCCTCCCAAAAGGAAAAACAGAACTGAATGTTTACTACATTTAAGATTGTGACATAAAACACAGAAAATTAAATCTGCAGAATAAATCCACAAAATTAACCCCAAATGGATAGTCTTTTTTACAGATTACTGTGACAGTAAAAAAGGAAGGAGCAAAAAATAAAAAACCTTAAATACAGAATCCATCTCCGTATTTAAGGTTAGTAAAGAAAACGAAACTTTTAAGCTTACTAATCAGTTAACAAGTTTTGTTACTGACTCTGAAGGCTTCAGGCCTCCATGAAGTTCCTCAATTGCTTTGACAACAGTATTTGCAAGTTTCTCTGTATCGAATTTAGCAACACAGGAATTAGCACCTGAACGGTGAAGCATACTTTCATTGAAAACTCCTGACAAGGAGGTATGCAGAATTACATAGATATCCTTAAGCAATGGATCTTTACGCAACGCCGCACTCAAGGAGTAACCATCTAGCTGAGGCATTTCCACGTCAGAGATAAGAAGCTCAATTTCATCAAGCTTACCCTTAGCTGCATAATCCTTGATAATGTTAAGTGCTTCAAGACCATTATTAGCCTCAATAACCTCAATACCAAGAGTTCTCACAGTGTCACCAGTCTGCTTGATTGCAACCTTAGAATCATCAGCAACGATAATCTTAGCTTCAGGATGCTTCAGCATAGAACGAATATGTGCTTTAAACTCTTCAGTATTGTTGTCGACGATTTCCTCGTATGGAGAAATCTCAGAGAAAATCTTCTCAACGTCAACAATTTCCACCAGCTCATTCTGATATTCGGTAACCGCTGTCAGATAAGCCTTGTTACCCAGACCACTAGGAGGGATCATGATCTTATCCCAGCTGTAGTCAACAATACGTTCAACCTTAGATACAATAAATCCCTGTACAGAATTATTGTACTCACTCATCACAAGCAGGTACTTACGGTAATCATCTGTTTTTGGACCTTCCATTGCAAGGCTCAAATCAATAACAGAGGAAGTTGTACCACGATGATTTAACACACCAATCACTGATTTATGCAATTTCGGCATGATAGTAAGATGAGGACATGGAAGAATTTCCAGAATCTTAAACACATTCATACCATAAAGTTGCTTTCTGTTAGGCAGGCGGAACAGCAGCATTTCCATGCGGTTCTGACCAACCATACCAGTACGTCTTTCAATATTTTCAATTAAACCAGCCATTTGCAGATCCGTTTTCTAGTAATAATGAACTTCTACATAATCTATTTTAGGT
>NZ_CACVSS010000169.1:0-2696 GCF_902756765.1 uncultured Succinivibrio sp.
ACCAAATTCATTAGACCAGATTCTGTATAAATATATACACAGGGCGGGGATTACCAATTTATCAAATCGCAAGCACGGTTGCCATGCTTTAAGATTCTCTCTGGCAACAAGAATGATCGAAAATGGAGCTGATATTAGGGAAGTTAAGGAAGTACTAGGTCATAAAGATAAATCAGTAACCTTTAACTACGTAAGACTTGATATAGCAGGACTTAAGAAATGTAATCTGCCGATGCTGCCATGTCAGTCACCATTTTATAGCGATTTGAAGGAGGTTAACTAACATGGCAAACCTCGGACGCTATTCTAGCAAATTTAAATCTGTCTGGGCCCAGGAAATTCTCGAATATCTTAAAATTAAAGACGCAACAGGTTTTAATATCTCTCCTATTGCCAATAACTTGCTTGCATTGGACAGATTCTGTAATGAAAAACAGCTGAAAGAAAAAATATTTACCCGTGAAGATGCAGATGCTTATAGATTAACACGCAATCATGAGGCTACTGGAACTCGTTATAAAAGAGTAAATACCGCAAAACTATTTTTTGAGTGGTTACAGTTACATGGATATCAGGTCACACCACCTCGTAATGTCTCTAATGGACAACATAGCTTTGTACCTCATATTTATACTGAGAAGGAATCTATCGCCTATTTTAAAGCAGTAGATACCTACGACTATGGTCAGTCTGGACGCTGTGCCATCATTATGCCGCTATTTTTCAGGCTTTTGGCCTGTAATGGATTAAGAATTGGTGAGGCATTGGCAATCCGTAAATGCGATGTAGATTTAGGAGCAGGAGTCATCAAGCTTAGAAAAACCAAGAACGGAGCAGAACGCTACACTATTCTAAATGACGATTTGCTTGCTTTGATGAGAGCCTATGCAAATAAGACCTTTTATCAAATTAAAGATCACGATGCGATCTTCTGGGGATTTACTGTATTAAATAATTGTATCAGTCAAAGCACAATTCACCACTATCACGTGGAATTTTTGCATAAGGCAGGAATTCCTTACAACGGAGAGAAAGGGCCTAGAGTCCATGACTGGAGGTGGACTGCCGCGGTTATGAGCTGCAAACAGCTTATAGACAATGGTATGGATATGCATACCTCACTGATTTACCTGGCACAATGGCTAGGTCATAGCGACTTACATTCCTGTGAATATTACCTGCGTTATGCAACAACTCTGTTTCCATATCTGTGCTCTAAACTTGATGATACGCTGGAAAAGGCTCTTGCATCACTGGAAGATACTCTGGAGGTACCTGAAGATGTTGACTGATTTCAATTTACACGTGCAAAAATTCTTTACAGAATATCTGCCTAAAGATATGGAATGCTCGCCTAAGACCATTGCCTCCTACAGCGAGACTTTCTCAATCTTTCTGAAATACCTGAGAGACTATGAGCATATTCTGGTTGAAGATATGACCATAGCTATGCTGACCAGAACTCTGGTGGATCATTTCTTACATTACCTTTGTGAAGTGAAACATAACAGTGCGGCTACACGCAACCAGAGAAAAGCCGCTATCGTCAGTTTCGTCAACTACCTTAGTTATGAAGTTGCTGTCTATCAGCAGCAGTATGCTGAGATTAAAGCAATCAAAATAAGAACGCTATTTCATCGGAGTCCTAAATTCCTAAGCGCAGAAGGATTGGAACTTTTTATTAAAGAAGTCCTTGCAGAACCTCGAAACCAGCTGCGTAACCTGCTGATTATATCTCTTATGGCTGGTGCGGGATTAAGAGTATCTGAAGTTATCAACCTCAGACCAAAAGATTTAAATCTAGGTGATCCAGCATCCATGGTTGTTATCGGAAAAGGCTCTAAACCAAGGACAGTGCCACTGCAAAAGCAGATCGTTAAGAAAATCATAAGTTATCTTAAGATGACTAGATTAGAACACCCTGCCAGAAGAGAAGAATACCTGTTTACGAATCATTTAGGTCAGCCAATTTCCAGACACGGTGTATATCATCTTGTAAAGAATTACGCTGATAAAGCAAGAAAAAAGACACCAGAGCTCATTCCTGAGGATGTAACGCCACATGTCTTAAGACATACATTTGCCACATTGAATATTGCTAAGGGAGTAGATTTAATCTATGTCAGAGATTTATTAGGACATAGCAGTGTGCAAACAACAGAACAGTTCTACATTGGTCATTACAAGAAAGTTAGGGAGGCGAATGCCGTATCAGAAAGTTTATCTAAACTAACAGAAAGTGAAGATTTTACAAGTTTAGAAAGGATAAATAACAAAAATGAGAATACATTGAATTTTCTAGAAAATTTGACAAAACGTAGAATTAAATAAATTGTTATGTTAAGAAAACAGATAAGAACTTTCGAAAAAACATGGAGATATCAAGACATCTCAACAATAACGTTTTCTTAACATAAATAGAAATTCATTTGTTGTAGGTAATAGACCGAAAGTAAATGGTTCAGAAATACAGGATGCGTTACCTTAAGAAGGAAAATTTATAGCAGAAAGATTGATCCTGCCTATAGGCAAATGATCCTAACCGAAGATATAATTGGATTAGCTTCCAATATATTTTTATTGTCTGGAAATGAATAAAAATCAGACAAACAATGCCTGATTAAACAATAAGTTATGATTAAAGTTCGGCAAGGGACAGCGCTAGTCAAAAAGTTTTACAAAATGATTGACATCCG
>NZ_CACVSS010000170.1:0-2642 GCF_902756765.1 uncultured Succinivibrio sp.
TTCAAGCAAATAAAATAATCCTCTTATACAAGAAGAAAATAATATAATTATTAATTTTAATAGATATTATTAAAATTTTAATAATATTATCGTGCAGACAATTAAGTACGATTATCTTTACTTGCACATTTAGAGGAGATGTTTATCTCGTCGTAATCCATTAGACATCGGGGCTAAGGTTCGCACTAAATAAAAAAAACAAAGGTTAACCAAAATTTTGTCAAAAGCAGATAAAAAGGTAATTGGTAAGAAATAACCAATTACCTTATTCCAAATTAAGCCATATTCCATGGCATAAGTTTATCTAGGACATCAGAGGAAATATTGTGACTCTTAAAGTCAGTGATGGTTCCTCTTTTGTCCTTTTCAAATTCAATTTCATTCATATGAATTGTCATTGTTTCAATGATTTTCTTCATATAGAATTTAAAATCAGTGCTGTTCACGATACAGGTTTTATACAGAGAATACAGAACCGTTAGATTCTCAGCTCCCTTGCATGTATCACTCGCCATCATGCTGTTGCGCAGTATGTCAATCTCACGGAATTTCTCTTCAACATTGTTGTTGTGCATAACTCCGTAAGGACTGTCTAAGAAGGCGGTTAAACCTTCCTTGTTATTAACAAGGTAAACCATTGCCTTATAAAACCTGTCAGAGCATTTTCTCTGTGGTTCTATTTTAATTTTACCGTTTGCTCTGCACCTTTTAATGGTTTCAAAGATATCCTGTGCCTTAGTAAAGATTTCATCGATTAAAGGTTTAACCTTTTCGTGCTTTAACTTACTGATATCAAGTGAGCTGTCTTTATTGCAGTCTTTAACTATATCGTTATAGATGCTGATACTATTTGAAATGGCATCTACGAAGTATCTGCTGTCTGCAATATCCTGTTCCCATTTATTAGTAATCATCTCGGTAACGGGAACTCCGTCTTTATGGGTAGAGAAGTTTAAAAGTTCACAGAAGTTTCTTCTGGCATGAACCCAGCAGATACCGTGAATAAATGCTTTTGACAACTCTCCGTTCTCATTTTCAATCTGTGAGAACATTTTCTTATAAAAGGCATCCGACTCAATAAAACAGTCTCTGGAAATATCGTGTTCTAATAATAGCTGTTTAGGTATATCAGAATTCCTTTCCAGAGAATGCAGATAGATACATACCTTCGGGGTAATTACTCCGAATACATATGAACGGATTGTTTTAGCTTTACTTCGCTGAGCCTTCTTTCCAGGTTCATCTTCAGGTGGAGATTTTATTCTCTGCTTTTCTCTGCATTCCCAGTATGTTTCATCTATTCCTATCAGCTTTGCCTGTCCTATATAACCTTCCATATGTTTAAATACAGGGGTTATCATTGCAGTTACGATGTTAACGTAACTGTACAGCTGCTGTCTTGAGTACCTGGCACCATAGCGTGATAAGTACTGACTAATTCTGTTTAATGGCAACTTCAGATTAAGCATCTGCTCTAATATCAGACTCATCAGATTGATGCTCATTGAGCTTTTCTTTAGAAAATCTGTTGCAGCATATACTGTAGGTTCAACTCTGATATCTGTAAGTTCCTGTCCATCCTCATCTACAGCCACTGCCTGCAGTTTACTGTACTGAGTTCTGATTAGGTTTAACTCTATATCAGTCTTCCTGGCTGAATTGTTTATTCTGACATACTTGTAAAGTTTTCCATCTTTGCCTGTAAAAGTGGTTCCGATTTTCTTTCTGGCTTCTTCTAAAGAAATCTCTTTGCCATCTACATCAATACAGACTTCCTTCTCTGTTACCTTAATCTCAGAGCTGTCCTTTGATGTAGATTTTCTGCTTTTACCATCTTTACCATGACTTGATGAGTCTATGCCTCTCTTACTGTCCTTTCCCTTACCATTGATGTTCTCATTGCAGGTCTTTCTTACTGTAATGGATTTATTGCCAAGTCTTGCTTCAAGTCTTTCTATTACAGCTGTCAATTTTTCAACTGTTGATTTTTGCTCTGCAAACATCCCTGATAAGCTCTCATAGAGAGTCATCATGGCAGTGATTAGTACAGAGAGCATAGGATCGCCTGAAGTTGCCTGTTGCAACTTCTCTGCCAGCTCTTTATAACTCTTATTCAGATCTTCAAAATTCACTTGTACTAATCCTGTTAAATTCTTATACAGGTATTATAGCAAAGCCATTTTAAACACCTTATAAAGCGCTGTTTTGATGGTTCATTACAGCTCTCAAAAGCTCTCCACAGATCACCAGAAGATCATAGAGATCTGTAAGTGAGAAAAATGACAAAAGTAAAGCAGTGAAATTTACGTCTCTCTATAGCCATTTAAACAGCTCTCAGAGCTATATATTTTTGATTTTAGAAAAATGCAAATTCGTACAATTTTGTGAATCAAATCACACTGATTTTTTAATGAGCTGACAGTCTGCTGTGAGACTGTCATAATGGATTAGTTTTCGGTTATTTCGTACCAATTACAAAAATACCGATGTTTATCGTAAATCTGCCGAATTTTAGGATTAAACAGCAATTTTAAGCGGATTTTTGGTGTCAGGTACACTGCCGTGAGTGAGCAGCTCTTCAAGTTCATTTCTTGTAAGATGTATCGGGATAAGCTTTTTGCAGTCATCCAGAATTACCTGAA
>NZ_CACVSS010000171.1:0-2571 GCF_902756765.1 uncultured Succinivibrio sp.
ATTTGTTATCGCAACTAATGAAGAGCTGATGATTGCTCGTTCTGCAATGAGCTTCGTTAAGTAATTCAGTTTAGAATTCAATCAGGCGCTCGGTCTTTTTAGGCTGAGCGTTTTTTATTTTCTCTCTCTATCGGTCCTTCTGTATTAGCCCTTTAAATAGCATTTAATGTGATCGTAACCTCTTAATTTTTCTAAGATTTATCTATATTTCAAAATGATAATTTAGATCAAAAAAAGATATTTAAAACTGTGATCTCACTGAAATCTTAATCGAGGATTTCTCCTATACTCAAAAATGCTCCCCAAATGGTTTTGTTATGATTGCCGGGCATATTCATGTTTAAGTCTGTACCTCTTACCGTATTGGCTGTTGCTTTGCTATCCTGCGCAAATGCAGCCTCTGTTTATGATAAGGATGGAAACATTCTTTATCTGGACGGACGTGTACAGTCTGTTTTGTCCAGTGGCAATCATAACAACGCTAAGGAAATCGAATCCGCACTTCAGAATTCGTCTGATATATCAATAGGTGGAAAAAGTAAACTTAACGACTGGATATCTGCAACTGCATCTCCTCTGTGGGAAGTTTCTGATGCGTCTTCCTATAGAACCTTCAACGCATCGGATATGTACGGTACAAAATCTGTTAAGCCTAAATATTACTCTGTGTACCGCGATGATCAGCTGCAATACGGTTTTGCAGGAGAGGGCTTTCACACAAAGTTAGGCATTCTGTCTTCTCAGAATCAGGCCAAAGTTGCCAGCTCCCTGATAGGATATTTTGATAGGGCAGAAGGTTTTGCTGTTGATTCAGGTATTAATCTTGCTCTTGGCTATACCTTTGATGATGTTTTTTTAGGATCTCTGTCTGTGCGTGGAGGATTCAGTCATGTGAATGGACAGACTCCTAACGTAGCAGATGTTTATGGCTTTAATGCCTCAGACTGGAGTCATTTCTACGGTGCTTCTTTTGAAGACATTGACCAGGCGAACTTTGGTGTTTCGTGGAGTGATATGGATTCAGGTCTGTATCTGTCGGCTTTATATGATTACAGTAGAATTGATCTGTTAAGCGGAGAGAGTGGTTCTGTTGCCGGCAGGGTAAATGGAGTGACACTTTCTTACCTGGATTATATTCAATCCCAGGGCTTTGAATTCGCGGTGGGATATGCCTTTGATAACGGTTTTTCTGCCTTGCTCGGTTATGAGATCAGCTACAATAAGGCAAAGTCTCTTACCAATAGCTATGATTATGCGTTAGTTCGCAGAATACCTGTTCTGATTAACTATAGACTTAATTCTAACTTTAATGTCTGGGGTGAGGTTGGAATTGATGCGGGGTCTGATAGAAAGTTCTCTGAGTTTAAGGTAGATAAAAAGGACTCTAAGAACGTATTCTCCTTAGGTGCCCGCTATACTTTCTAATTCTAAAGGAAGTTGAGCTGTAATTTACTTGTAAGATATGGCATTTTCCTGAATATTTGTACAAAAGAGCTGAAACTCAAGGTTCAGGAGTATTCAGATAGATTCCCTGTCATGACATATAGTGTAAAAAAAAGATTTGTATTCGCCATTATTGTTGTTGCTGCAATAATTCTGATTGCAGGCTATGCAATAGGCTGTTACTTTATAAACTATGCTTTAAAGCGTGGAAATGAGACTGATCCACTGGCACCACCTTCAGCCTGTGTCAGTATTCTTGACAGGAATGTGATTGTTCCATCCATGCCTGAAGCTCCTGCTGAGAAATGGACTATAACTGCACCTGAGAACAGGAAACTCTTCGCAACCTTCTATGTCCCAGCCACAGAGAAACACCTCTGGGTAATCCTTGCGCACGGCTATGGTAGAAACCAGCGTTATGTTGGAGACTTTGCCAAAGCATATCTCCAGAGAAACTGGAATGTTCTGACTCCCGATTTATGTGCCTCCGGAGAAAGTGAAGGTCAGTACATCACTATGGGTATCAAGGAAAGTGAGGAGATTGTCTTATGGGCGAAAAAGATCATAGAGCGTGATCCTAAGGCGCAGATCGTACTTCATGGGATATCAATGGGAGCAGCCTCGGTTCTGATGGCTGCAGCTAATAATAACGTGCCTGGGCTGAAGTCAGTCATAGAGGACTGCAGCTATACCAGTGCCTATGAGATGTTTGCCCGTCAGCTTGAGGTTCTTTTTGGGCTACCAGAGTTTCCTGTCATGAGCTGTATTGATCTGGTGAGTGGTATCAAAATCGGAGCTAGAATTTCAGAGGCGTCACCACTAAAGGTAATGTCTCGGATAAATGTTCCGGTAATGTTTATCCATGGTGATAAAGATACGCTGGTGCCACTTTATATGATGGAGCAGTTATATGTCAGCTGCAGAGGCCCTAAGACAAAACTTGTTGTAAAAGGGGCTGGACATGGAGATTCTCTGAAAGAGGCTGGAGATGAATACTGGAAAGCTGTTTTCAGTTTTATCTGTTCCGCCTGAATACACCTAGAAGCGTGGTCTAGAAGAGAAATTATTTACGCTGGAAGATTATTTCCTGATACCTGAAGGTATCAGGAGATACAGAGTTCTATTTTT
>NZ_CACVSS010000172.1:0-4913 GCF_902756765.1 uncultured Succinivibrio sp.
TTGAGGTATTTCTACTGTTAAGTTTAGTAAAAGTCCTATGATTTTTGCAAGAAAATTACAAAAAGTCCTATGACTTTTGCAAGAAAAATACAAAAAGTCATATGAATTTTGCAATTTAAAACTAACTTTTAGAAAATTTCAACGCACTTTATTCAAAAAAATCTTCACTGGTATAAAAAGGCATTAAGTCTTGTAGACTTGCTCATTGAAAATAAAGCTGAAGAAGCCAAAACTCTCATAAGCTCTATGTTAAAAGAGTTTTTTAAGTATCAGGAATACTGGTCATGAACTATATTGTCATGGTTTTATGGTCTGGGGGTAGCTCCTGCATGCACCTCAAGGGACATGGAATTTCACGAAGAAATGGAAAGAGGGGACGGTTTTCCTGATATTGTTCTCAAGCAGGATTCTTCTGAGACGGTAACTGTTCTGGAGTTTAAGAAAGGCGAGAATGACCGCTTGAGCCGGATTAAGAGTGCTGAATACGCTTCAGAACAGATCTTAAAGAAAATATATGCAGATCCATAAATTAACGAGCAGTACAGGAATGTATATGCTAAGGAACCGGTTTTGGCGGAATGGAATGTTATGTTATGTTCAGTCTCCAGTTAATTTGGCTGATAATAAATAATCCCAGGGGGGATTTTTTTTCTCTTCTTTTCTGCTCCTGCTCACAGGAATTTCCTCTATTAAGGTGGGGCATGTCATTTTTTTAAGCCTTGTATCCAATCATTTTTTCAGATCCTTATGCATCAGGTACCACAGATGTTCATCAATCCAACAATGCTCTCCTAATTGCCAGCGGCTTAAATCACCATCAAAAGGACAGTTGTCAAACATAGAAAAGCTTTCATCGACATGCGAAACATCCCAGTCACTGATATCCTGATTAAACTCAGAATCCTCAAAAATCCAGCTCATTTCATAAACACTAGAAACATCCCACTTTGAAATATCCTGATTAAACTTTGAACCACTGAACATGCCGCTCATCTTTCCTACATTAGATACATTCCAGCGGCTTATATCTCCATTGAAGACTGACTTACTGAACATGTACTCCATGTTCTCAGCGGCGCTGACAAGCCAGTTTGAAATATCTCCGGTAAATTCAGATTTGTAAAAACAGTAGGCAAAGTTCCTGCAGCAGCCTACCTTCCATTTACTGATATCCTGATTGAATACTGATTTCTTAAAGGTTCCTTCAAGCGATTTAACCGATATCAGGTTCCACTGTGAAATATCTCCGTTGAACTCTGATTTGCAGAACATATAGCTCATATCG
Source organism: uncultured Succinivibrio sp. (assembly GCF_902756765.1). Classification (NCBI taxonomy): domain Bacteria; kingdom Pseudomonadati; phylum Pseudomonadota; class Gammaproteobacteria; order Aeromonadales; family Succinivibrionaceae; genus Succinivibrio; species uncultured Succinivibrio sp. The sequence goes on from NZ_CACVSS010000172.1 coordinate 1,286, forward strand.
GTAACATTTGTTGTTTTCCATTTGCTGATGTCACCGGTAAATTTGGAGGCCCTGAACATTGCTGACATATCTCTGCAGTTTATTACATCCCAGTTTGAGATATCACCATTAAAGGTACTGCCTTTAAACATCTTCCTCATACTATGCACATGAAAGACATTCCATTCTGAAATATCAGAATTAAAGTCAGCATTCATGAACATGCCTTTAAAGCAGGTTGCAGTATTAGGAAAACGCCAGGCGAAGATCTTGCCGTTAAACTTCAGATTCGACAGAGCATAGGAAAAATCGGTAAGCAGGCTGACATCAAGCACATTCAGATTGGCGCTGTTGCCGTATTCTCTTATAAGCTGCCTGACTAAGAGGCGGAGCTCACTGTTGGTTCTAACCTTTATCTTTCCTCCCTTTTTCAGTATGTCCTCATGCCAGCGGTCCATTTTAAAAAAATCAAAAAGCAAAAATGGATTGTCCTCAAAAGGAGTATCCTTAAAGGCGGTCTCAATGGTCTTCCAGGCTCTTATTATGTTCCAAGAGGAGATGTCTTTTGAAAACTTTGAGCCTTTGAACATATAGGACATATCCTCAACATTGAATACATCCCACTTTGAAATATCGCCATTAAAATCTGAGTTCAAAAAGAGTCTGCTCATATCGGTTATGTTGGAAACATCAAGATCGTTTAGGGAGCATTCAGGGCCAAACGATCTGATCCTGCTGTCTATAATCTGCAAAAGCTCTTCTTTAGATCGCACAATGATCCTGTGTTCATCTGCATAGCACATACCTGCTCCTCAAAAGTTTTATCTTTATTCTGTGTAAAGTTTAATAACAGTTAATTCCAGAATTTAAAGTGTATTCTCAGAAAAACTGGGGGCTTATTGGGGGAGTCAAACGTGATTCAAATGTAATTCAAAGATGATTTAAACGGCCTTTGTTATTTACTGTTCTGAAGCTTACATCTGGTAATAAAGTTCGTATTCTGGTAGCTTTTTTTCTGACTTTAAAGCTATAAACCCTTTATTTATCAGCTTTAACCATAATTTTTACATACGAACAGATAAAATTTATAAAATAATTTTTATACTTATTAAAATCTGGAACACTCAGGATTTATCATTTATACAGAAACAGATAGAAAAGGGGATAAAGCTTCAACCTTAAAGGCTGCTCCTTTCAGTATTAGCCTATAAATTACAGAGAGTTATGATATGAACTGATGATTAGATAAAAGCCTTTCACCTAAGTCTTTATTTATTGCTCGTAAATCTAATTCCTTATCCGTACCTGTGAGCTTGATGCAGAATACTTTGTGAAGATGAATGATCATGATGATCTTTGTGAGTGTGTTTCATGCGTCATTAACGATTTTGACGGTTTTGAAAAAGGCCTCTGGGATAAGTTTTCCATACATAGAAAGCAGGATCTTGATGAGTATAAGGAAAGATCCTCAAAATTTTCTAATCTGCTCCGCTTCATTGATATGGAGCTCTCTCATGCTGAAGCTAAGATTTTCTGGTCTGTAATCAAAAAACAGATTATCTCAGTGCTGAAGGCTCAGGGAGAGTTTACAGTTCCTGATAATAACAGCTTTAGCAATGCTGAAGGCAAGATTGCGAAGTATCTGGGTATCGACCGACAGTGGATCGAGTATCTTACCTCCTATGTGGTCATTGCCCGTAAAAGAGCTGTGTATAATACCTTATCCTACATGGATCTTGATAAGGATGAGAAGATTGAAGAGTATGCCTACTGCCTGGGGTTTAGTGCCGAGAAGTTCAGAAAGATCGGCAATGAGCTTTTTAGAATGGGCTTTTTTGTGAGAATGGAAGACGACTTTGATCATCATCTGTCAGATAAGATCTTAGATACCTATGATCCTTTCTTAAAAAGTGATCCATCAAAATGGTTTGACAGGCTTGAATACAGCGATTCCTTAAAGCTTGAGGATTTCATGGTCGAGGATAAGGCTATGAATATGCTCAAAAGCTTTCTCTCAGGAGCCATGGGCAAGAATACCAATATTCTGCTCTACGGTGAACCTGGTACCGGTAAGACCTCTCTTGTAAAGACTCTGGCAAAAGAGCTTAATCTGACTGTGTTCTCTGTAAGCTCCGGAGTTGACGACAATGATGCAGACCGACGCCTCTCGCTTGCCGCCTGTGTTAATTTTGCCAGACGCTACAAACAGAAACCTCTGGTGCTGGTGGATGAGGCCGAACGTCTTTTATCAACCGATTTTGGCAATAACAGATTCTCTAAGGATAAGGCATGGCTTAACTCTTTTTTGGAGAAGAGTGATGTCAGCATCATCTGGATTACCAATCAGATTGATCATGTTGATCAGGCGGTAAGACGCAGATTCGATTTCAGTCTGTATTTTCCTAAGCTCAATAAAAAACAGCAGCTTAAGATCTGGGAGTTTGTCCTCAACAAGTATGAGGTAAAAGGCTTTATCTCCTCAAAGGCTTTAAATACCCTTAATGCCGATTTTGAAGCTCCTGTATCGGTAATCGACAAGAGTGTCCTCTGTGCTAAGACGCTTTGCAAAGAGGGTAAAAAGGAGTTTGCCTCTATCCTCAGAACGCAGCTTGAGTCCTACGTTTCTCTGCGTGAGGATGGTATTTCCTCAGAAGTTCTTAAAAAGAACATAAAAAAGAAGAAGAGTGAGACTCCTAAGATGGATGATTATTCAACTGATGCGGTTAACTTCAACTGTGATATCAACAGATTCATTGAAGGCTTTAAAAAGCTTCATGAAACGGTTAAGGGAACTAAAAGTCCAGAGAAGGGCATTGGTACCATTCTTTTCTATGGCCCTCCAGGAACCGGTAAGACTGAGCTTGGCCATTACCTTGCAAAAATAACCAAAAGAAAGGTGGTGATTAAAAAGGCCAGTGATCTGCTCAACTGCTATGTTGGTGTCAGTGAGCAGCTGGTGGCGGAGACCTTTAATAATCTTGATCTTAAAAAGGAGATCCTGATTATCGATGAGGTTGACAGCTTCCTCTATGACAGGGCAGGGGCTAACCATTCCTGGGAGAAGACTCTGGTGAATGAGTTTTTAACTCAGCTGCAGGAGTTCCGAGGCATCCTTATCTGTACAACCAATCTTGTCAAAGGCTTAGATCCTGCAGTGATGAGACGCTTTACTACCAAGCTTGAGTTTAAGTACTCAGAGGGTAAACAGCTCGATGCTCTGTATGAGAGTTTACTCAAGCCTTTAAGCAAGACCTCTCTTAGTGAAAAGGAAACTTTAAGACTGCATAAGCTTAAGACTCTGACTCCAGGTGACTTCCATGTGGTTAAAGGTAAGTTCAGCTCAATCTTCAGTGAGAAGGATAATCCTTCAAATGATGATCTGATAAAGGCCTTAGAGCAGGAGATAGGCTTTAAGGATAATAAGCCTGAGGGGAGTTACAGGAGGATTGGGTTTATTTAGAGTTTTGTTTTTCAGTCATTTAAAAGCTCCATTGGGATAGGATTTCAGTGGAGCTTTTTATCTGTGGCGCATAGATCTATTTGATTGCTTGTGGAAAATGTATTAACCGAATTAGCGAATTATTTCTTAATTTTTAATTGAAATTGAGAAAAATATCACTGAATTTGACTCAAAGGAAGAGAAAATTTA
>NZ_CACVSS010000173.1:0-2513 GCF_902756765.1 uncultured Succinivibrio sp.
TATCAGGCTGTATCAAGAGGTGCAATTCCTGCTGGTATTGAATACTATCTGCCTTTATTCTTCCATCACATGAGTTCATTATTTGAATATTTAAGTGATGATGTAAAAATCATCTTAATTGATGATGTGAAAAAAGCTCTTGAAGATTACGACGTAGATATTCACAAACGAGCTCTTGACTACGCCGGCAACAATGATCATCCACCTTTAAAACCAGAAAAAGTATTCTTAACTACTCTTGAGTGTCAGAATTTTATTAAAGATCACGAAAGCATCTGCCTTTACAAAGAAAGATTTGATGAAGAAACGACAGAAAAAAGAGGTTATTACAATGCATCTTTTGAAAAGGTGCCTGAAATTGCCTTCAATCAGGATAAAGACTCTCACGGTCCTTTTGTGGCTTTTGTAAGTGATTTTATTGATAAGGGAGGCAGAATTTTAATTTCAGCTGTTTCAGAAGGAAGGCGTCAGTCAGTAAGAGAAATACTTCCGTCTGCACTTGTAAACAAGTATGGCATAAAGCCTGCCTCAAGCCTCGAAGAATTCATGAGCGAGGATGCTCCTCTTATGCTCACCATTTCTCCTTTAGACGAAGGCCTTATCATAAAAAACCTGAAACTCTGCCTGATTACAGAATCTGAACTTTACGGATTTAAGGTAGTAAGGCAAAGACGTGCTCAGAGAAAATCCCAGCTCTCTCACGATACCATCATTAAAAACCTTTCTTCTTTAAAGGAAGGTCAGATAGTAGTTCATATTGATCATGGTATCGGTAGATACCGTGGCTTAAAAACCATGGTCATAGGAGATGTTAAAGGTGAGTACCTGACCATTGAGTATCAGAATGGCGACATGCTCAATATTCCAATTACAGCCTTATCAAAGGTAGCAAGATACGCAGGTTCTGATAATCCGCAGCTGTCTAGACTTGGCAACGACACCTGGTCTAAAAAGAAACAGAAAGCGGTAGACAAGGTAACTGATGTAGCTGCCAACCTTTTAGATCTCTATGCCCGACGTGAAGCTGTTAAAGGTACAGCATTTAAAGTTGATTTCAGAGCTCTCGATGAATTTGCCTCTGGCTTTGGCTATCAGGAAACACCAGATCAGTTAAATGCAATTAACAGCACTATCAATGATCTTGCCCTTGAAAAGCCTATGGACAGACTTGTATGCGGTGACGTAGGTTTTGGTAAAACTGAGGTTGCACTAAGAGCTGCCTTTGTTGTCGCAAACTCAGGCTCTCAGGTGGCAGTACTCGTTCCAACCACCATTCTTGCTGAACAGCACTATCAGAATTTCAAAGAACGCTTTGCAGGAACTGCCATAAATGTTGAACTTGTTTCAAGATTTAAAACAGTAAAACAACAAAATGAAGTGATAAAACAGCTCGAACAGGGGTCAGTAGACATTATCATCGGAACTCACAAGCTGTTATCAAAAGAAATCAGATTCAAAAAGCTTGGCCTCATCATTGTCGATGAAGAACACCGCTTTGGTGTAAAGCAGAAAGAAAAACTCAAAGAAATCAGAGCTCAGGTAGATCTTTTAACCTTAACTGCAACTCCAATTCCTAGAACCCTCAACATGGCTATGGAAGGTATGCGTGAGCTCTCTGTAATTGCAACGCCACCAGAACACCGTCTTGCTGTAAAAACTCTGGTATCAGAAAAATCTGACACTGTGACCCGTGAAGCCATTATGCGAGAACTACGTCGCGGTGGTCAGGTTTATTACCTTCACAATGATGTTGCAACCATAAATCAAAGAGCACAGCAGATTGCAGAACTTGTTCCTGAGGCTAAAATCGGAATTGCCCATGGTCAGCTTAACGAAAGAGATCTGCAAAAGATTATGAGAGATTTTTGCCACCAGAGATTTAATCTTTTAGTCTGCTCTACCATTGTTGAAAACGGTCTTGATGTGCCTACAGCCAATACCATTATTATTGACAGAGCCGATCTGTTAGGTCTTGCTCAGCTCCATCAGATCCGTGGTCGTGTAGGTCGTTCTCATCACCAGGCTTATGCTTATCTGTTTACTCCTCCTAAAGCTCTGCTTACAAAGGATGCAAAATTAAGACTTGATGCCATAGCATCTATGGAAGAATTAGGTGCAGGCTTTGTGCTGGCATCACATGATCTTGAAATTCGCGGTGCAGGTGAACTTTTAGGAGAAGAACAGTCAGGTCAGATTGAATCTGTAGGTTTTGCTCTCTATTCAGAAATGCTTGAAGCTGCGGTTAAAGCATTAAAGGAAGGCCGTGAACCATCACTTGCCGAACTTACCTTGAATGACTGTGATATTGACCTGCATCTGCCTTGTCTCCTTCCTGAAGACTACATTGGTGATGTTAATATGCGTCTGTCAATTTACAAGAGGATCAGTGCCTGCAGAACCAACGAAGAGTTTGAAGACATCAAAGTTGAACTTATAGACAGATTCGGTTTCCTTCCAAAGAGTGCTGAAAACCTTTTTGACCTATCAATATTGAAAAATATGGCCAACAGACT
>NZ_CACVSS010000174.1:0-3225 GCF_902756765.1 uncultured Succinivibrio sp.
TATCTTGGACAAAACACAAAATGATAGTTAATTAAAGATACAGTTGTTTTGGTATGTTTGTACTCATTTTTCATGAAGATATATTATCATACTTGTAGACTTTTATTAAGATTATATCTACTCATATTTAAAGATAATGCGGGCTATCATCCTCACGGTTAAAACCGTGGGTTTTCGCGCCCGCATTATTTATAAAAAACGGTCGCATTTGCGACCGTTTAAAATAATCTTTTCTATCTACTTAAGCACTATGCCTTTAGGCACTCAACAGCCTGTCTTTCAACTCCAAGGCAAAGTACATATCTTTCTAAGAATTTATCAAAGCCTGCAACACCTGCTGGTGTAGGATCGATCTTTGAGCCTTCCGCATCCTTAAATACTTTCTGCTCTAAGAACTGTGGTAGAGTCTGGTTGTTGTTTTCAGCTGTAGCATATGCTGCAAGTAGGGCAATACCCCAAGCACCGCCTTCACCTGCGGTTGTCATTACCCATACAGGTGTATTTAAAGCATCAGCCATGATTGACTGACCTACACCTTTGGTTTTGAATAGTCCACCGTGACCTAGAAGCTTGTCAATCTTTACATTCTCGCCTTTTAGGATGTTCATACCGATTCTGATTGCACCTAATGAGGTATTCAGGTTTGATCTGAAAAGGTTGGCAACGTTGAATTTTGAATTTGGCATTCTTGCAAGAAGAGGTCTTCCTTCTGGCATATTGGTAATGTTTTCTCCTGACAGATAACCATAGGTAATGATGCCATCGCAGTCAGGTGCACCGTTATTAAGAGCCTCGTTGTATAGAGTCTTGAATAAGGTAGTGGTATCCATTTCAATATTAGCTGCTCTTAGGAAGTCTGCAAACAGACCTACCCAGGCGTTAAGATCTGAGGTACAGTTGTTTGCGTGAACCATTGCAACCTGAAGTCCATCAGGGGTGGTTACACAGTCGATCTCTCTGTGAAGCTTCTGTAAGGCTTTTTCCAGAACAACCATGGCGAAGATAGATGTACCTGCTGATACATTACCGGTTCTTACTGCAACAGAGTTTGTTGCAACCATACCTGTACCGGCATCTCCTTCTGGAGGACATAGCAGACAGCCTGCCTGCAGGTTACCCGAAGTATCAAGTAACTTAGCTCCTTCTGCTGTTAAAGTTCCTGCGTTCTCGCCTGCGGTTAAAACTTTAGGTAAAAGTTGTTCTAGAGTATAAGGAAGCTTTTCGTCTTTTAGAAGTTGATTGAATTTCTTTAGATATTCCTGATTGTAATCCATCTTGTCTGAATCAATTGGGAACATACCTGCGGCATCACCAACGCCAAGAACCTTCTGGCCGGTTAGTTTCCAGTGTACATAACCTGCAAGGGTAGTGAAGAAATCGACTTTAGAGATGTGCTCCTCTTTGTTTAGGATACACTGATATAAGTGTGAGATACTCCAGCGCTCTGGAATATTGAACTGGAATAAATCTGTTAATTTTGCTGCGGCCTCAGAAGTGTTTGCGTTTCTCCAGGTTCTGAACTGAGCCAGCTGATTTCCGTCCTTATCAAATGCCAAGTAACCGTGCATCATTGCAGAGAAACCGATAGATGCAAGTTTGTTAATAACTACACCGTACTGATTTTTTACATCTTTCAGAAGATCCTGATAGCAATCCTGAAGACCTGTCCAGATATCATCTAAATGATAGGTCCAGAATCCGTTTTCAAGACGGTTTTCCCACTCATGTGCTCCCTGAGCGACTGGTTTAAAATCTTCTGGATTAATTAGAACTGCTTTGATACGGGTTGAACCGAACTCAATTCCTAAAATGGCTTTGCCTTCGGCTATGATATTTTTAATGTCTGACATTGTATTCTCACTTATGTATTATAATGTTGAAAGGATTTAGTATGTATCATACTATAAACCACAAACGTTTGCATAGTTGTTATTTATCTCACTTTTTGAAGAAAAATATTTAAATAATATTTCTTTATATTCAATGTAGATATAGTAAATTCAACGTATAAAAGAGTTTTATCGGTTTATTGAAAATTATTAAAAAACCGAAAACGATGACAGTAAGGATTGTTATGCGATATTTGGTTTTATCGGATATTCATGGTGGTTCTGAGGAATTAAAGCAGGCTCTGCGTTTTTTTCAGATATTTAACTGTGATTTTTTAATTCTGTTAGGAGACCTTCTCAATCACGGTCCAAGAAACAAACTTCCTGCCTCGTATGATCCGATGAATGTCGGAAATCTTCTTAATCAGTTTAAAGAAAAGATCATTTCAATTCGTGGCAACTGCGACAGTGAAGTCGATGGAATGGTTTTTGATTTCCCTTGTAATGCTGCTTACGGATATTTAGTTGTTTCAACTTCAAGGGGAATAAAGAAAATATTTCTGACTCATGGTCATCTGCACAAGATTGAAACAAAGGAACAGATATCAAAACTTGGTCTAAATGAAGGGGATATTGTTCTATCTGGCCATACTCATGTTTCTGGAATTTTTTTTAAAGAAAGTGAAGGGGATATTGTTCTATCTGGCCATACTCATGTTTCTGGAATTTTTTTTAAAGAAAGCGGTGTTATCAACATAAATCCGGGCTCGATCTCAATTCCAAAGGGCGGAACTCAAAAAGGATTTGCATTGATAAGCGAAAATGCAATAGAGTTGTACAACCTTGATGGTAATTTATTTAATTCATACATCTTTTAGGAGTAATTTCAAATGTTAGCTACATCTATCGATTTAGTTTCAAAATATGATTATTTGTCTGAGAAATTTAAAGCTGCATATAAGTGGTTGGCAGAGCATGATGTCAAAAACATGGAAGATGGCAAATATATCGTTATGGATGGTGTTTTCGCAATGGTTCAGCGTTACGAAACAATTGATTTTTCTGAGGCTAGATTTGAATCCCACAAGGAATACTTTGATATTCAGTATATTGCAGACGGCAAAGAGAGTTTTGGTATGGCCCTTGTCAAAGACTGTAAACTAAATGAGTCTGTTCCAGATAATGATGTCTATTTTTACGACACTCCTGATTTCTTTACTCAAGTAAATCTTAAGGCAGGGGATCTGATTGTAGTTCCTCCTGAGGAAGTTCATCAGCCAAGAGCTTGTTATAACAACGAAAAAATGACTGTTGTTAAGGTTGTTGTTAAGGTTAAGATTTAACTGATCAAAAAAAAATTTAAAAAAAATACAAAAAAACATTTGACATGGGTCAA
>NZ_CACVSS010000175.1:0-2511 GCF_902756765.1 uncultured Succinivibrio sp.
TGGGAAATGCACTGGAACCATATCTTGAGCAGATTGCTGATGAAATGGTGAAAGTGTGTATGAACCGCAGAACAGTGGTATTTCTTCCATTGGTAGCAATTTCTCAGCAGTTCTGTGAGCTTCTGAACTCAAAAGGTTTCAGAGCTACAGAAGTAAACGGAGAGAGCGCTGACAGAAAGGAGATACTCGCTGATTTTGAAAGCGGAAAGTACAACGTAATCTGCAATTCAATGCTGTTAACAGAAGGATGGGACTGTCCTGCCGTTGACTGCATCGTAAATCTCAGACCAACAAAATCACGTGCTCTTTACGTACAGATTGTCGGTCGTGGCATGAGACTTTATCCAGGCAAGAAAGAATTACTTCTTCTTGATTTTCTGTGGATGACACAAAAGCTGTCTTTATGCCGTCCTAGCTGTATTGTGGCAAAGGATGAAGCTCATGCAAAGAAGATTGATGAGATGGTTGAGAATGCTGCATTACTGGATGATGAGAGTGTTGACATTCTGGATGCTGAAGAGCAGGCAGAAAAAGACATTATTCAGGAGCGTAAGGAAGCACTTGCCAAAGAACTGCAGGCACAGAGACGTAAGAAGGCAAAGCTTGTTGATCCTCTGCAGTTTGTATTCTCTATCAATGAAAATCTTGATGATTATGAACCTGAAGCAAAGTGGGAATTTGAAAAGCCTTCACCAAAACAGCTTGCTCTTCTGGAGAAGTTCAACATCAATCCTGATGACATTGATACCAGAGGGAAAGCTACAAGACTTATTGACGTACTGATGAGACGTGCCAATGAAGGTGTAAGCACGGCAAAGCAGATACGTCTTCTGGAGCGTTACGGATTTAATGAAGTCGGAACATGGACCAAGCAGGAAGCAGGGGACATGATCACCAGAATATCAGAAAACAGGTGGATGGTCCCATTTGAGATTGTCCCAAGTCAGTATTACCCAGACAGACAGAGGTAAAAGAAAATGAATGATCTAAAAGAGGCCCTTTATTCCATTGATCCGAAAAGTCTGAACTACGAGCAGTGGGTAGAAGTTGGAATGGCACTTCATCAGGCAGGCTGCAGCTGTGATTTATGGGATGAGTGGTCTAAGAATGATAGCCGTTACCGTCCAAGAGACTGTGCAAACAAATGGAGAACCTTTAAGAATAACGGTTCAGTTGTAACAGAAAAGAGCGTGTTCAAGATGGCAAGAGAGCGAGGCTGGATTCCTTCTGAGTATAAAGGGCATGAAATCGGATTTGATGATTTCATCGAAGCAGATGAACCATATATGCCACAGAAGAAAGATGAGGCTAAAACTACTTTGCCGGACGATTACAGCGGTTTGACAGGTGCTCAGCAGCTTAAAGTTTATCTTGAAACACTGTTTAAGCCTGATGAGCATGTGGGTATTGTTACAGAATCGTTTCAGCGAGAAGACGGTAAGTGGACTCCTGCCAATAGAGGTGATTACTCCAGAACTGCAGATAAGTTAATCAAGTCTCTTGAGAAATATCCTGATGACTTGGGGGCAACCACAGGAGACTGGAATCAGGAAGAAGGTGCATGGATCAGATTTAATCCTTGTGACGGTCAGGGTGTTCGTGATGTAAATGCTACAGCTTACCGTTTTACTCTGATTGAGTCTGATGAGGTATCAATTGAAGCTCAGTACAAGGCTTATGTTGAATGGAATCTGCCAATTGCAGCATTAGTCTTCAGTGGTACAAAATCACTTCATGCTATCGTCAAGATTGATGCCCAGAATGAGAATGAATACGCTCAGAGAGTATCTTTCTTATACAACTTCCTAGAGAATCACGGCTTCAGTGTTGATACTCAGAACAAGAATGTTATGAGGCTGTCGAGATTACCAGGTGCAACTCGTAACAATAATACACAGAAGCTGTTAGCTACAAATATCGGTGCACAGACATGGTCAGTGTGGCGAAATTCCATTGAGGAAATTCCTGAAGAGAAACTTCCTCCAATAACTTCACTGGCTGAGAAATTTCAGAATCCTGATCCTCTTCCAGAACCACTGATTGAGGAGGTTCTGAGAGAGGGGCATAAGATGATTATTGCAGGTCCTTCAAAGGCAGGTAAGAGTTTCGCGCTCATGGAGTTGTGCGTGGCTATGGCTGAAGGTGGTAAATGGCTGGGCAGATTCCAGTGCAAACAGTGTAAGGTGCTGTATGTAAATCTTGAGATTGATGCTCCTTCCGCAAATCAGCGTTTTAAAAAGATTTATGAGGCTCTGGGATATTCAACAGACCCCGCAGAAAATCCAAACATCAACAATATCATTACTTGGAACCTGAGAGGTCATGCACTGCCACTTGATAAGCTCAGCAAGCACATTATCAATCAGGCTTCTATGGTAAAGGGTATCAAGGCCATAGTAATCGACCCAATCTACAAGGTTATCACTGGTGATGAAAACAGTGCTGCAGATATGTCCGCATTCTGTAATTACTTTGACCAGATAGGAGCTCAGACTGGGGCATGTACCATTT
>NZ_CACVSS010000176.1:0-2465 GCF_902756765.1 uncultured Succinivibrio sp.
CAAAAGCAGAGTCAGATTTACCAATATATGTAAGCTGGATTGGTACAACAGATATTAACTGTATGGAATCCTGGAGAGTAACCGAAGGTCTTGATACTCTTCCAGAGAACAGCAGTAGACTCACAATTCCTTTTAAGGAGGAACCTGGTCAGAACGGTCCAATAAGAACCTTTACCGATAACAATAAATTCTCACAAATATATCTTCTGGCAAGTAAAGAGTATGATTTTCTTGGCTCTCAGATGAAAGACTGGATCAAAAGAGGAAACAACAGTAAATGCCAGATTATCATTACCACTGTTGAAGATCCAACCTCCTATGACGAGGTTTACAAGGCCCTGGATAAATTCTTCTCAAAATACTGGACTGCAGAAACAGCCTCCCGATATGTCTTTAATTTAACTCCAGGCACTCCTGCCATGCAGGCAATGCTTTTCTATATGTCTCAGATTAGGTATTCAGGAGGAAAGACTTTCCGTACTGTCCCTAGAAAGTTTGCCAAGAACAATAAGCAGATCCTTGAGGTAAACGCACCATTCAGCTTAAAACCTGATTTATATCTGAATACTCAGACTCAATGTCCTCAGTCTGATGAGATTGAAAAGGTTATAGAACTGTATGCCCCTGTAAAAGCAATCAACATTCTGCTGTTAGGAGAAAGTGGTGTGGGTAAATCATCAGCAGCACAGAAGATCCACTATCGCTGTGGCGGAAAGAAGGACAACTTTATTATTGCAAACTGTGCTGAGCTTGCCGCCGGTGATGCCAATATGTTCAGAGCAGAACTGTTTGGAGCCAAGAAAGGCTCTTTTACCGGCTGTACTGAGGATAAGACAGGTTTATTTGAACTGGCGCAGAATGGAACAATCTTCCTGGATGAGGTCGCAGAAATTCCATTATCCAGTCAGTCGGTACTACTGCGAGCTCTGCAGGATAAAGAGATCATGAGTATCGGCAGTAAAAAGGTTGTCAGACTGAATAATGTGAGAGTTATATCGGCTACTAATCATAATCTGCTTGAAGATGTAAAAAACGGTAAGTTCAGGGAAGATCTGTATTATCGTCTGGCAATGTGTTCAATCACACTTCCAAATCTTAGAGAAATCTGTTTTACCAACAGAGAATACTTTCAGGAACTGGTTCAGACCATATTGAATGATCTGAAAAAAGAAGACACAAAACTGAATGATACAGAATTTAAACTGACACAGGATGCCTGGGACTGTTTGATGAGTTACCAGTGGCCGGGTAATATCAGACAGCTGCGTCATGTACTGCTGTTATCCACAGTGTACGCGTTAAATACAGGTAAAGCAGAGATTGACGGTAAGATTATTTCTTTACACCTGTCTAATGTAAACACTGTATCCTCTGGTAATTCAGCTGCAGAAGATTTTATTCCAAATGATCTGAATCAGTGGCTGTCTGAACAGAAAGACAGGATTATTAGAAACGCCTTAAGATTAACCAGTGACAATACTTCAAAAGCAGCAAAAATGCTGGGAATGAATGAGCAGACACTGTACTCTTATCTTAAAAAGGCCAGGTAGAAATAACTAATACAGAAAAGAATTCGTAGGAGTTGGCGGTAGTTTCAGTTTAATTGAATAAACGCCTAGTCCTCAAGCAGACAGCGGTTGTAGAAGTTGGTTACGTCCCTTGAGCAGAGAACTTCGCTGCCGTCTATAGGGGTATTGAAGCAGATGCCGGAGATAGTACGGCATCTTGAGAGAGCAACGTAGAGCTGACCGCAGGACCAGTATTCAGAATGCAGCAGCTTTGCGTTGTCAAAGGTCTGGCCCTGACTCTTATGAACAGTAACAGCCCAGCCCAGACGTAAAGGGATCTGAGTATAGGTACCGACAATACCCTTTTTAATTTTGATCTTCTTTCCTCCTTTAACGCCCTTAAAAGACTCGGTTTCAGCGAAATAGTCATATTTCTCCCAGGTATTTTTTTTAACAATAACAGTTCTTTTGGTTCTATCAAGTAAAACATATACCTGCTCATTATTGATTGCGTTTACAGTACCGGTATCACCATTTACGTATTCCTTTGAAATATCATTAGCAATGATAAGAACACGGGCGCCAACCTTTAGGGTTAATACTTTTTCACAGGCAATATCGCTCTCCTGAACATTGCCGCAGATCCTTATATTAAATCTGAATTCAGGACTCTGAATCTTGCCCAACTCATAGCTATTGTACTGATTAGCGGTTGCATTCTTACCGCAAATATACAGCTGCTCAGAGTGATCTCTAGTGCTGCGGTTAGAATTGATAAAATTAAGACCGCTAAAATCGCCAGTTCTGATGCAGTTCAGAGCCTCAACAAACACAGAGTCTTTCTGGCGAACACTTTCATTTAAGACAACAGTCTTAATGTTCATACGCTTCCAGGCATCAGTATTAAAAGCCCAGGCCTGTCTGTTATTAGGAAACAGCTTTTCTATCCATTTTCTA
>NZ_CACVSS010000177.1:0-2460 GCF_902756765.1 uncultured Succinivibrio sp.
ATTTGATTTCAACATTGTTTAAAGTCTGTGAAGAAACGGCACCGGTAAAAACAAGGCATAACGCTGCCGCCAGATTTAATAGGATTTTTCTTATTCCTGACATAAACATCTCTTACTGATTCCCATAAGGGATTAAAAATAAAAAGATGGGTGCGGTAATGTTTTGTGTACTCATTATGTTCTGAAAGGAATTGTTATTAGAATAAATTCCGCACCCACGAAAAGTTTGTGCGGGTATTATGAGGGCAAAAAAAATTGCCTTACACGTAAGGGGGTCATTTTTTACCCACTTACGTGTAAAGGACTATTTATCTTCTTGATTTGTAAAGTAATAAAAATATTAAAAAAATGTGTTCCGCTGGAAAGGCCAAATCAGTTTATGGCCAATATATTTTTCAAAATACACTATCGATTTCAGATTCATAAACAATGCAGAATTTCATCAAAGAAACCTGATATCTCTCTGATGTGATCCCTTAAGACTGATTTGTCCTCCTTTACCTTATTCTGTATTGAATTTTTTAGTCTTATTATGTCAAATCAGGTTTTAAGCCACATGAATGAAATGGCCTTAAATCTGGTCCTGTTTGCAAAGTTAGAGATCATGGCAATTGTAAATACCTACGTTAAAATGCAGCAGTCTGTACATTCTAACTTACGCGGTTCGCAAGTTTCACTCATAATAAAGCTCAGTTTCTTGGTTCGAACAAGATACCAGAAGATCTCCCCACTTTAGACTTTCTTCCCATCTCCCCACCTCCCACTCCAGAGCTCTTTACTCCAAAACCTACAGCTCGATCTCATATCTGCTATAATGAAGACAGCAAAGGTTTAAGGATACAGCTTTATGTCAGAGAGTACAGTCAAATTACTTAATAATCCTTATGGACAGGTTACATTTAATTTATTCCGTCAGGAAGAACAGGCCTTTGTTGATAAGAGTCTCTCCATTAAATATCTGGATGATAATGGTACAAGTAAATATCCAGTCCTCCTGCGTCCCCGTCGTTTTGGCAAGTCTACCTTTGTGCAGATGCTCAAGTGTTTTTACGACATTTCCTATCAGGACAGGTATGAGGAGCTGTTTTCTGGCACCAGGATTTATGATCTCAATCTCCCAACTCACAACAGCTATCATGTAATCAATTTCGATTTTTCCGCAGTTTCAACAGGGGATCTGAATAAGCTTTTAACCAGTTTTTTTGTTGCTGTTTCTCGTGGAATTGATGACTTTATTTTAAGATATCCTGACTTTGTTTTTGATTATTCTAAGCTTGATGAAACCGATCCTGCCACATTGTTTACAAAATTTTCTATGGCCTATAGAAAATTCTCAAAAAGCCAGAATCTCTATGTCATGATTGATGAGTATGATCATTTTGCCAATGAAATCTTATCTAAGGATTTAGAGTTATTCTTAAAAATAACCAGTAAGGATGGGGTTCTTAAGACTTTTTATGCTACAATAAAATCCCTAACCACCGATACTATTGCCAAGACCTTTATAACAGGAGTCTCCTCTGTTTCCTTAGATTCACTAACCTCAGGCTTTAATATTGCAAGTAATGTTACTGATCTGGACTGCTTTAATGAGTACGCAGGTTTTACCGAGGATGAACTGGATATTCTCATCCCTAAGCTTGTGGATGTAGAGAAGCTAGGAGTAACCACAAAAGAAATCATTGAGAGAATGAAACCCGTCTATGACGGCTACTGTTTTTCAGCTGAAGCTGATAAGACAGTCTACAATTCCTCCATGTGTCTTTACTACCTTAACAAAGTCCGTCAGAAAGGAGTATTCCTCAATCCAGAGGATTATCTTGATCCTGCCTGCGATCAGGACGGCTACAAGCTTGAGCAGTTGTTTGGGCTTGCAGATAAAGACACAGTTGATAAGATCATTGACAGATACCTTCAGGGAGAGCCTTTTAATCTTCTGAAGCTCTCTGAGAATATCAATCTCAATCAGGTAAGGAAATACTCTCGAGAACAGCTTTTATCCATGCTCTACTATCTTGGTTATCTGACCCTAAACAGGAATTCAACCTTAGATAGCGGTATTTCTCTGGTGATCCCAAATCAGTTCATGTCAAAGCTTTTTGCCAACTGCACTATCGAGTTCAGATTCAGAAACAATGCTGTATTCTCCTCACAGAAACTTGATATTTCTTCTCTAATGGCCGTTGAGGATGACTTATCCTCATTTGCCTCATCCTGTACTGAATTTTTAAGTCTGATTATGTCAAATCAGGTACTGGTGCATATGAAGGAAATGGCCTTAAATCTGGTTCTGTACGCCAAGCTTGAAGAACTTTCCAAGGATGATTTTGAGGTAAGACTGCAGAAATCCCTAAGAGTCGTAGGAGAGGGAGAGAAATTTGCAGATCTGGTTGTAACTGTAAACAAAGGTACTAGCAATGAGTGCATCTACCTGATTGAGCTTAAATATCTTACCAGAAC
>NZ_CACVSS010000178.1:0-3688 GCF_902756765.1 uncultured Succinivibrio sp.
GATAACGACGGTAAAATTTTTGAAAACTCGTCAAATCCTGATTTTGAAAAAGATGTTAATGGAGATGGCGAAACTCCGAAAAAGAAAAAGAGCCGCGGTGTCAAAGACGCGTGAGTTTGTCCAATTTTTGCCCTCTCATTTTGTCCTCGTCAATTCAGTTTCTGCTATCTGAGTTTGTCACAACATTCAGAATAGCAAAATGCACAGCCTAGTGGCCATGCATTGTTTTCAGCTCTACATCAGAATGCACTGAGGTAACTCATTCTTTACTACTTGTTCTACTAAATCTTTGGTTATCACTTGTACACCTTGACAACTGGCGTAAAGCAATGTGTGAGTACAGATCTTATTGATAATCCTTGGTACTCCTCTTGATCTACTACTGATCTCCATAATAGCATCTGTTGAGTATATGCTATCTGTTGCTCCAGCATACCTTAGATGAGCAACTATATATGAAGCAGTCTGTTCATCATCAAGTGCTGTCATTCTACATATAGTTCATTCTGCCCAGCTATAATAAGGCTAAGTGGATTACCAGCATCAAATCGACAGTTTAGCAGGAACCTTATTTCTTGTAAGGTCCGGTGGTTAATCAAGTGTGCCTCATCAATTATCATAACAACTTGTTTTTTCTTAACTGTTGTAATGGATAGCAGCTGTTCATGGAATTGCTTCTTGGCATCATTTGCATAAAACTTTGCATTAATGCCCAGTTGGCTTAAAGGTATTGAGTATAGCCATCTAGGTGATAGATTACTTTGAGAGATGTATAGTACCTCAAACCTGCTGGAGTCAATTGCATCATTAAAGGCTCTAAGTACAGTGCTTTTCCCAACTCCCACCGGTCCTGTCAGAACTGCAAACATGCGGTTCTCAGCAGCATAACATAATCTGGCTAAGGTATCTTTAAACTGTCTGGACTGACATAAGTTTCCTGTGTCAATTGAAGAAGTAAAAGGAGTGGTCTTTAGAGGAATCCAAGACTATCTTTGCTAACATTGTTATCCATGTGTTATATCTCCATATCAGCGAATGGGGAGTAATCATTCATTCCCCTGTCTGCTGCCAGTGACTGATTAGAGCATAATGGGTTACCTATATCTCCCGTATGTAATTTATCCTTATCAGCAAATAGTATTGGCATAGCCCAAGCTTTAAAGCTTTCTTCATCCTTATAATTTCCAAGTTTCTTTTGATGCTCACGTAAAATGGATAACACATAAGTGCAATCAGCTGGCTGTTTTTCTTCGTTTCCTGCAATCTTTGGCTTTGATACAAAGGAGTTCATACGTAACTCCATAATTGGAACAGTATCATAATTTGGTAATACTTGCTTAATAGTACCATCAGACTCAATAAGTAATTCAACCTCATCACCTGGCATCATATCCTTGGTTTCTACTGAATAGGTCTTACCCTTGTAGCTTATGGTTCCATCCTTACCAAGCTTACGACAGTCACTCTGAATGAACACATACGATAGGATGTCATCACCAATTGGCTTATCACAAACATAATAACGTTGAAAGTACTCATCAGGAGTCATAGGTTTGCCTTTATCATCCTTAAGAATACCATGCACGGTTTGGTTATAACGTCTAATCCATTCATCGCAAAGCAAGCAGAATCCTTCAAATTTCATTGTTCCATTAAAGGATTTAACCTGATTTTCCAAGTCATTGATTTTACTGTTTATTCGTTCAACTACACCTTTTTCATAACCAGCATAAGGCTTACAGTAATGTATTTTTATATCAAGTAACTTGCATGCTCTTTTTATAATCCTGCTCCTGTAGATTAAGCCGTTATCTAAGTGTAGTGATTTTGGAATGCCATATTTTGATATTAAATCCTTTAGACAATCTAATACGATATGTGATTGCTGATCTGTACTAACCTTATATGAAAGAATCCTTCGTGAACTGTTATCCACGCAGATTTGTATATATGCTGAACATGGAGATCCATTAGCATCTATAAGCATTCCTTTAGGGAACTCTTTCACGTCACATTGGATATTCTCCATTATGTGCTTCTTATGGAATCTACCAAAGAATCTACGGCCTCCTGTTTGTTTTAGTACAGCAAGATCTCTTCTGCCACAACGTCTGGCTAATAAGTGCTGCTGTAAGGTAGACCTCTTTAAAATGCCTTTAAGGTTTTCGTTTTCACTCTCTAGAGCTAAGATGATGTTACGTACACTTATACAAGGATCTGACATTCTCATTGCCACAGCCTTTTCCAAGGCTTCATCAAATAAAATATATTTACGATCAACTGTTGAAGATCCTTTGTACTGTGGAATAAGTCCGTTGATTTTATGTTTTTTATAAGCATCTACCCAACGACGCAGGGTTCGCACACTAATATCGTTATCCTTGGCAATTTGAGTGAATAAGACCTTGTCTGCATTATCACAGTTAATCAAAGGAATAATGATCTGCAGTCGTTTTTCGGCGGTTTCGTTGATTTTTTGGTCTTTTTTCATTAGATACTCCCATTTTTAACTTAATAATTTTAAAACGGGAGGTATTTTGAACCTTATTTTATCCTTAAACCATTGCCAGTATGTTGGAAATCCGTGGACAAAGCGGTTTAGCAACAACCGGTGTATTTGCTTTAGGCTGGCTTTATCTCTAACCCAAGCAAGGAATTTATCTCTAAAACCTATATCTTTAAAGCCTCCATGATTAAAGCCATCTCTGTGATAAAACCGTCTTAGCATACCTGGAAGAATGGCATTTAGCACTGTTCTTGCTTCATTAGCTTTTCGGACAAACCTGTCTGCAAGTTGTTCGTTCACAGAGCTTTCTCTCACCATTACATAACATTCCTCTAACCAAGCCCATAAATCAGACTTTATTCCGTTATATTTGGTACGGAGAGCTTCAATTTTAGGAGAGGCTTTATAAGTATCTATATCTTCTGCTTCAAGCCATATCATGCGGGCATTACCGATATCTTCAATGAAGTCAGTGGAATAGTTGCTATATGGAGTAATGGAATCGGGAAAGACTACATGAGTGACATTATTTTTATTTCCTCTATTAAGCTTGCAAGGGCAATATTCATTAGTACATTGACACCTAGGTAATATATGGATCTCTTGTACATTATCGCCTTCTATAGGATTTGTTATTTTTCGGGACTTGAAACCAAAGAGTATGCATCTTGCACCACAGTAAGGACATTTAAGGTTTTTAGCAGCATTTTCAGTAAGTTGGTAAGTTACAACTTTTGTTTGTGAATTCTCGAGGTTGTAATTTTGAGAAGAAATGTGATTTTTTGATAAAATGATCATGTTGTTTATCAACAGTTCATCACGGGATTGTTGCAGCTTTTGCGTGATGAACTTTTCACTAAAAATCCTGATGCTTCTATTCTATCTTAAAAACACCTCATTTTAAACATTTTAAAATTCCAGGCTCGAACCCTTTGCTTCACTAATTCTCAAACCCTTGAAAAATAAGAGGGAACAACTAAATTACCTCTATGACAAAATCAAATAGCAAAAAAGGTACAACTTTCTTTTAAAAAGTGACAAAATCAGTTAGCAGAAATGAGACAAAATCAGAGGGCTTAGACACGCGGTAAAAAGATTCCAAGCAACATAGCCGAAACACGAGTTGTGGTTGTAGATATTTTCGGTAACAAGATGACGATGGAGGAGGCAAAGAAGCTTCTC
>NZ_CACVSS010000179.1:0-2394 GCF_902756765.1 uncultured Succinivibrio sp.
CATATCAGAAACTATCAGCTTTCCAGAGAAAAATTCTTTGAATTCATCGATGATACCCATACACCAAGAAAGCTGATTGGCATTGAAGCCTGTGGTTCATGCAATTATCTTTGCAGATACATTCAGGAGCATAACCATAAGTGTCATATTCTGCCAGCTCTAAAGGTAAAAGCCTTTTTACATCTTGATAAAACAGACAGAATTGATGCCTTAGGTATCTTAAAGGCACTAATCACACCATCAATGCAGCATATTCCTGCAAGAACACAGGAAAACCAGTATCTGCTGAATCTTATAACCGTACGAGATCAGCTTAACAAGCAGTTTATTCAGACGGTCAATGCAGCTCATGCCTTTCTTTATGAATCAGGTGTGGTGGTAGGTACAGCTTCTGTATCATCAGCAACTAAGGTAACAGAAGCCTTAAAAGCTCTCTGTAATACTGAAACTGAAAAAGAGCATTCAGAGAATGACTGCAGTTACAGTCACTTAAACTGCCTCAGTGAAAGTCTGCTCAGTAACATTGAGTCTCTGCAGACAAAGATAAAAGAGATTAACTCTCATCTCTTATCCTACGCTTCAAACAATGAAATCTGCTCTAACCTTCAGACAGTTCCTGGTATAGGTAAGCTTTCAGCTGTAGCACTGTATGCTGCTATGGGTGATCCAGATAGATTCTCCTCATCAAGAGCTTTTGCAGCTTTCATCGGAGTGGCTCCGGTAACTACAGGTACAGGAGGTAAAACCATAGTCCTTGGTATTCGCAAGTCTGGTATTCGGAGCATTAAAAAGATGCTTTACATGTGCGCAATGGTTTATTTAAGTCAGGCCATGAAAAATGGTACTGAATCATCATGGCTAAAACAGAGACTTAATCAGAACCGTTCTAAAAAAATCATCATCTGCGCCATTATGAACAGACTTACCCGTATTGCCTATGCAATAGCCAAATCAGGACAACCTTTTGATGAAAACAAATGCAATATGATTAAAAAGATAAGGTAACGTAAAGTTACCTTACCTTAAACAGTCAGTATTCCATCAACCGTGAAAGAGCTCATTAACTTCAGAGCGTCCGCTGAGGTTAATGCTCCAGGGCAGGTTGTTTCTTACTGTACTCTCACACTGGAGGTAAGAGGATCCTCATTGATCTCAAACTCAATTAAAGAGTTTATTTAACTTACCGAATTGTCCCTTTCTCCAGTCTGAGAGTGCAGTTGAAGCCTTGCCTTCTCAGACCTCCATTGCGGGACACTTGCTGTATATGGTGATGTTTTATGAGCTTACTTAATTTGACTGTACTCTCACGCTGGAGATAAGAGGGTCCGAAAATTACTCAAAAAAACAACTAATGAGTTTATTTAACTAACTGAATTGTCCCTGTCTCCAGTCTGAGAGTACAGTTGAGGTTCAGAAACAAAACGTCATATACGCATATGATCTTGAATATAGTTCAGGTCACCATTGAATGGACAAATTAAAAGGCGAAGACATCTGAAAAACAGAGCTTCGCCTTCGTTTTCTCTGTTACACTTTATATAGAAAATTCATAAGTGTATAAGGAGAGAAAACATATGAATATTAACAGTACACAGACATCAAATTCAATCCTTTCTGAAAAATATTTTTGCGGAATTGATTTGGCAAGCAAAGTTATTCAGGTAAGTGTCACCAAACCTGGTGAATGTTCTTTTGACAAAGCATTAAGTAAAGATGAGTTCTCCAGATTCATTAAGGCAAATAACCCTGAAGATTACATCTACGGCATGGAAGCCTGTGGAGACTCCAATTACTGGGCAGAGCTAATTAACACACTTTGTAATGACAATGCCTTTATCTTTCCTGCCAAGAAATGTCGTTCTTACAATCATGGCTGTAAGGATGACAGAGGAGATGCCAGAGGTGTAAGGGATTTGCTGCTCACCTATTTTTTAAGTCCTGGCGCCTCAACAATTCATCCTTGTGTGATAAGAGACAGACAAAACCGGGCAGATATGGCGTTGCTTAAGTCCTATGGTGATAACCAGTCTGACATAACCAGGAATGTCAGACGTCTGATTGCATTTCTAAAAGAGCAGGATGCCACTCTGTGCTATAGCTATTCCATGTCACCTGAAGAGACCATCAGAAAAGCAAATGAATATACAGCAAAACTGCAATTTGAAGATGCTGACGCCAACTTTTCACTGATTACCGACATACAGGATCAGTGTGCAATTATTGCAATGCTTCTTAAAAGGAGAAGTAATATTCTCATGGGATTTTTGAAATATTTTGAAAGCCACTCTGAATGTCAGTACTTTATGGCCATACCCGGAGTTGGACTGTTACTTGCTGTAGGCACACATATCATTACTCAGGGAGATTTTACAAGATTTAAAAATGCCCGTTCTT
>NZ_CACVSS010000180.1:0-2350 GCF_902756765.1 uncultured Succinivibrio sp.
GTTAGAGCAACATATGCAAGACGAACATTCTCCTGCATAGTTTCCCGCTTTACAATGTTTTCTGCTGTTATGGTGTCATTTCCTACCTGAACGGGATAATCTTTATTCAGAGTGATTGCCAGGTGCTGTTGCTTTGGATCGTAGTAGGTATATATTTTTCTGGAGCTGCCACATAAGGATTTTAAACTGTCATCCATTGATCCTTCTTTGTTATAAAGATATGGAAGAAACACCAGCGGAAACTGCAGTCCCTTTGAGCTGTGAATAGTGTAGATTTTTACCAGACTTTTTTCTGATTCGAGGCGTTTTTTCTCAAAATCAGAGTCATAATAGTCGTTCTCAGATGAGAAGAGCATGTCCTTAAACCAGAGCAGCTGACTTTTCGCTCCCAGTATTTTGCCATGCTGAGTCTGAATAATTTCAGAGATATGAATATAGTCAGTCAAGGCTCTCTCTCCAGAATCCAGACTCATTATTCTGCTGAACAGCTCTTTTTTCATCAGAAAATAGAAAAAAGCAGTGGCAAATCCAAAGCTTTCCCATTTTTTCAGACATTCGCTTAAAAGCTGGATCTCCTCGTCAATTTTATCTTCGTTGATAACCTTTTTAAATTCATCGAAATCTGGTGATATCAGAGATGAACCGAATAGTCGGGCAATCTTGTCTTTTTTGGTGTAATTACAGATAGCCTCCATGAGATAAACTATATTCAATGCTGCCTCAGAAGGCTTTCTTTCAATTACTCCGTGAGTGTTGTCATACTCAAAGAGCACAGAGGATTTATCTGAATAATAAACCGCTGGAATATTTAGCTCTTTAAGAGCGTTGATTATTTCCTGACTTTCCTTTCCGGTTCTAACCAGAACAGCTATATCTCCAGGCAGAACTTTTTTCTTGTTCTCATCCTCTGTTTTTGAGTCAGAGTTCTCCTCTTTTTTTGAGTCAGAGAAATATGCTTTATTTAGACATTCTGAAATGTTTATAGCCGTGGCACGAGCAACAACCTTTCTGAGAGTATCACTTTTTATATTATTATTTTTTTCAAGTTCAAGCTTAAGGTTAACCACCTTATTGTTGATAAGAGTAGTTTTATCGTCTTCAAAGAAGATGCCTGTACCTTCTTTCTTTGGATCGTAGCCGGCAGGCGAAAAGCTGATATTGCTGTCCTGATAGCTCGAGTCGTAATTAAAGGCATTTGGCAGATATGGATAATCAGGAGATACTGTTTTATTTTCTTCCTGTGGGCCAGGTTCCTGCCTGAAGATTGCGTTTACTCCCTCAACTATCGCTGATGCGGATCTGTAGTTTGTTGGAAGCTCATAGCGTTTTCCTTTTTTTGCATCAATAGCTTCCTTCGCTTTATTGTATGAGTTGATATCAGATCCTCTGAATCTGTAGATAGACTGTTTTGGATCGCCGATGAGGTAACAGACTGAGTCTTTAGAGGTATCTTTAAAATAAATACTGTTAAATATTTCAAACTGAATTGGATCGGTATCCTGAAATTCATCAATAAGCGCTACAGGATATCTGCGTCTAAGCAGAGCTGAAAGATTTTCTGCTCGTTCTCGTTGCGTTTCATTTTCTGCAGAGGTGCAAAGACATTCTGCCAGTTCAAAAAGAACCTGATCAAGGGAAATAACATTATACGAAGAGCAGATCTCTTTAAATCTCCTGTGCATTGTAACGGCAATGTTAAATGAGATTTCTGCATATAAGACTTCAAGTGACTCCATCTTTCTTTGAACCTGCTGTTTTAGGTCTTTTACAACGGATTCAAACTTTAGGGTCAGAGTTTTATTCTTAAAATGTTTTTCTGCCTTCGTATTTCCTGTAAAACAGACATTATCTGTGTTATTAAATGGAAGATTCAAAATTAAGCTTTCAAACTCTGATAAAACTTTATCTGTAATGTCTTCAGAGCTTACTCTATTTCTTAAGTTGTAATCCTCTATAAGTGCGAAGAACGCTTTTGGCCCTTTTGTCAGTTTATCCTTTGGATAAAGCGGATCAATTCCTTCTTTTTTAAAAGGCGAGAAGTTTAATACGGCTTTGAAAGCTGTTTTTATACTATCACTGAATTTTTCATTACACTCTTTTACCTTTTTCAGAAGATATCGAAGCCTTTCTTCAGGTGTTTTATGTTTTTTTGAGTAAAAACTCTCTGCTTCATATATGTCATTTATGTAGAAGCCATAGTAGGTGTCTTTTGCCAGAGGATCAATAGACTGAACTTTGCCGATCTTGTCCATTAGGTCAGCAAATACCGAGGGATCATTTAGCTTTAGGATGTTATGCAGCAGTTTTCTGTCGAGATCACTGCTTTTATAGAACATTTCCCTCCATACTT
>NZ_CACVSS010000181.1:0-2320 GCF_902756765.1 uncultured Succinivibrio sp.
AAAAAAGCTAAGAAGAGGCCTGCTATATTGCAAGCCTCTTTTTTGGTTAAATGGTAAAAAACAAACCTTCGCCGGTGAAAGAACCTATACCTTTAATATCCGAAGTTCGACAGTTATATAAGATGAACATGCTCAGGAAGCTTATCGCATAAGGCCAGAGCTGTATTACGCTTTTTTAAGAAATCTTGTACATCGCAGGTGATGTCTTAATTTTTTTGATTATTTTTTTAAGTGTGTCACTCATTACTACCTGATTCCCCAGTGGCTGCAGTTCAAATATATTCAGTAAATCTGATATAAGCTCCGAATTTTCATAATCTGGTATATATCCCTGACCTTTACCCACAGAGAATACGTTTAAATTTCTTAGAGCAAACAGTATTTCATCGATTGTGTATTTGCCATCAGGAAAGGTCCGAATGTCTTTATAGTAGTCTGCTATTTTTCTTTCAACGCCACGTAGTAGGAGCAAAGCCATGAAGCATGTCTGGAAATGGGCGATAATTCTGTCGTCCTTGCTATGATAAAAAGGACGAGCTTCTAAATCTGTCTTCATGATCCTAAAACATTCTTCAATTTCCCATCTGCGAGCACTGATTGAAATTACTTCCCTCAATGGCAATTCTTCTTTAAAGATATCGGTAGTCAGAGCATAGTAGCCGTCAAACCTCTCATCTTCGGAAATCTTTTCATCGTTAATAGATACCGTCTTTTTCTTAATTTCATTTCCCTTTTCATCAACGAATGAAGTCTTGATTAAGGATTTAGGGCTGGCATCTCGTTCTCTGTCATAAGAGCCATTTGCTATCATCTTTTCAGCTCTGTTTACTTTGTTAAGACGAAGCATTCTCAGGTATTCACGATATTTAAGAGAAAAGGTAACAATCATTCTGGAATCGAGATTATTCTCTGCAGTTGTTCTTTCCTTAAAGAATATTGTGTTGTAATGTTTGTTAAATAGCTCTTCGCCCTCAAGCTGATCTAGATTAAAGTTGCTGACAATACGATGCTGTTTTGTCTCTGTGTCAAAAGTGAAGTAAGACCAGCCTGTCTTTTCAAGAGCCCAGTCTTCAAGGAGCTGGCTTAATTTCTTTATAGATTGGGTACAGATAAAATGTCTCTGTCCGGATATACCCATTTTTACAGTAGGATCATCGGCATCCTTATTATTGAACTTACGAATTTTCTCTGATGACAGTCCTGCATCTGTACAAATAACCACATCAGCTTTCTTAAAGTTTTTAAAGATTTTCTCCTCAAGCGGGATCAGAGTTGTCTGTTCATTGGTATTACCAGGATTGATACAGAATCCTAGAGGCATGCCATCACCGTCCATTAACAGGCCCATCTGTACAATTGGATTCGGGCGATGTTCTTTTGATGCGCCATATTTTCTTAAGGTATGCTGCTCATGCCATTTATCTGATTTATCCTTTTTGAGGCAGTCTTCTGTTTCTATCTCAGAATAAAAGTTGGTGCAATCATAAAAGATGTGGTTAATGTTGCGCTTAACATCTTTTGATGAATAGTAAAACAGTCTGTCCTGAATTATTGTGTTGCTTGAGCTTAGGACATCCATTGCCCTGTATATATGCTGAATGTCTAAATTAAACTTTTCAATAAAACGCTGCTGATATTTTTCTGAAAGAGCCAGTTTTGAGGAAGGAAAAAGAATACGTCCAAATAAGATGGTTCTTAAGACATTGTTTAAGTCAAAACCTTTGATATGAGGATGAGCCTTCATGATTTCACTACAGATATTGGCAAGACCAAAAGAGTGATATACAGAATCAAGGATTAGATAACCCGCGTTAAATAAACAGCTCTTTTCTCCTTTAGGAAGATTCTCCTGAAGTTTAACCGTCATGTAACGACTATGCTGTAATTTAGACGCCCTAAGCTCCTGGTTCTTCTGATTTATATACTCTCTGCACCAGCTTTCTGCATCAGTGACGCCGTACTTTTCACAAATCTCTCTGGCACAACCAAGAGCTTCCACCGTTCTGGTCTTTTTATAACCTTCCGCAGTCCTATAGTCCTCAATAATGTAGTAATAGTGATTATCAGCCTTACCGGTTTTACTAAGTCTCATAATGCGTCCTCATAGCCTATCCACTTATATTATAATGTATTACGCCATGTTACGCAAATATATTTTAGGCAAAAAAAATAGGCTTTTCATAGCCTTACAAAATTTTTTTAGCTCAACTGTCGAAGATCCGAATTGGGCAGATATGCTTATTCGTGGTTTTGGCTCACCAGCCATGTATGAAGAAGCTTATGGCTGGCTTTATCACTGCGACTTTGACGATGACTATTC
>NZ_CACVSS010000182.1:0-2314 GCF_902756765.1 uncultured Succinivibrio sp.
CCTCCACATCCGATGTTTTCTGTATGAAAAACTGGGAGAAAGATTTTCAAACGTTATGTGCCAGATGCAGCTGATTTTGTTTGCACGCGTAGATCATCGCATTGCAGACATGCTGACAAATAAACTTAAAAACAGCGGTGACAGCAGCATACGGATCACTCACGAGCAGATCGCCAGAGAGATCAACTCAACACGTGAGGTTGTATCAAGAATTTTAAAGGATTTTGAACATCGTGGAATTATAAAACTCGGAAGGGGAAAGATAACCGTCATCAAATCATTGGATACACTCTTCTGAAAAATACCGATCATCTCGATTATTACCGGTGCAATCTGTCTCAGTGTTTACGCCGACCCTGGAATCTGCTAATACATGAATAACCGTATCAGATCTTCAGATTCATAAAACTCTGCAATCGTTACTATTCACGAGACCGAAAGAGGGTTGTAAATCCTCTTTCGGATTAGTTTTGTTTCATCAATTGTAGCGTGTGAATAACTGGTTACGGAGAGGTACCGTCAGGCGGAACTGTTTTAAGTAGGGTTTGCGATTCAGGTGATGGTTCCGGTTTTGGAAATACCTCACTGATTCGATAAGGTTGTTTCAAACATAACCGTTGTAAGGCAACACTAGGATTTATACCGTTTCGTTTGCATGTTTCTGTGTAACTGAGGATTAGTGCATAGTCTTTTGCTGTTTCAACACTGAAGAATTGTCCTGATATTTTCATTTTGGTTTTGAAAATACGTAATGCGCGTTCAGCAAGATTGTTTGTGGTAGGAATTTTGAAATTCTCTATCCAAAGAAGGTAATTCTCGCCAAAACATTGAAGTCGATTGATAAGTGCAGCTTCATCTTTATACCAGTACCACTCTTCGCCTTTATCGTTTTTTGCGTGTGTATGCTGGATTTCTGCAGTTTGGAGAACGTTATTATAAGTATTACGGATATCTGAAATTTCTTGAACAGAAAAGCAACTTCCCCCTGATTCCTCGATAACGTTTCGTGCATGAATCGTTTCTTCAAAAAAATGATGCATATCTGCAACCCAGGAATGATTAGTAAATTCTAATTCTCCAGTGATTAAATCCCTTTCCAGATGCTGATTGCACTCAGCATTTTTAAATCTGAACACCTTATTGTAATTAACCTTGTTGTGATCATGAACAACAACACAGTCAGAACTTAAACACTGCAGAATTCCATCCTCCAGTATTCCTGCCAAATTCTTTTTTGCATGTGCGGTGTACAAGGCTAGATTATTATTGCCGGTAAATCTAATACATGCCCGTTTCTTATCAATTGATACAACAGTGTCATCCCAGTGTACGATATTATTGTTGTTATTGATAAGATAGTCCTTTAGCTCATTTTCGAACCCGTAAATTCTGAGTTCCTGAGCAAACTGTCGTATAAGCTTGCAGATATATCCATTGCTCGGCTCAATCTCACAATCCGTTATTCCGCGCATTAGTTCTCTGGTTCGATTAACTGCAACATTTCCATATACAAGCATGGAGAGAATAAAAGATTTGACTTCAGGGCCGTATTGGGTTGTAACATTGGAATAAAGATGATTCGGAATAACCGCATCAAATGTATCGCCGCAATTTAAACATACATACCGGCCGATATGAATCTCTCTGCATACGGTTTTAACTTTTACTGTTTTTTCATAAATAGTTTTGGTGCCGTACTGTATTATGCTGTTCGAACCGCATCTGCCACAAATTAAATATTCTGCATCATCAAGATATTCTACAGTTTCATCAATATGCTCGGGAGTTTCAAGAATATGTCGTTCATGATTAGACTGGCCACCTCTATTTCTTTCTGTCGGCTTTCTGCAGTTCGGAATAACTTTAGTTTTATTAAAAGGTGTTAGACTCGTAGGAATTCCTGAATTAGTTCCGTCGCGCATCAGTTTGGCCTCTGCCTTTTTCAATTTGTCAGCCAGCCCATGGATTATGTCTGACTGTTCTTGAATTGTCTGATAGCTCTTATCCAAATCTTTTTTCAATTTGTTTAATTCATTGTGTAACTGTTCATTTTCTTGTTGTAAATAAGATCTTTCCTTAAGGAATTCAGCATGTTCTTGTAATATTTCGATTTTTTCTGATCTTTCATTTGTAAATTTTTCATCCAGTTCCTCATACCTTTCAAGAAGGCTAGAATATTTTGCCTGATTGTCATTTTCAATTATTGCCAGGGCATTATATTTTTTCTTCCAATATCTTCCATCAAGAGAAAGTTCATTATCAGGAACAGACTCATAATCGGCTAATTCTTTGAATTTTAATTGGGATGAGGAGA
>NZ_CACVSS010000183.1:0-2843 GCF_902756765.1 uncultured Succinivibrio sp.
GCCTTGCTGGTAACGGTACTGAAGTCCCAGCTTGACATTCTGGCTTAAGGACTGAGATTCCTGCTGGGCGAGGGAAGCCATAATGGTAATCAGCACCTCGCCCTTGGCATCAAGCGTGTTGATTCCTTCCTTTTCAAAGTAAACAGGAATGTTCTGAGCTTTGAGCTGTCTTATGTATTTAAGGCAGTCCAAAGTATTTCTGGCAAAGCGGCTGATGGACTTGGAGATTACCATATCAATTTCACCGGCCATACAGGCTTCAATCATTCTGTTAAACTCGGTTCTGTTTTTTGTGTTGGTGCCGGAGATGCCGTCATCGGCATAGATCCCCGCAAGAGTCCATTTAGGATTATTGCTGATGTACTCGGTATAGTGCTCCACCTGAGTTTCATAACTGGTGGCCTGCTCATCAGTGTCGGTGCTTACACGGCAGTAGGCCGCAACGCGCAGTTTCGGAGTTTCTTCAATACAGGCTTTGCTTTTTGTTCTGTGCGGATCTGCCGGTATAATCTTTACGTTAGCCATTCGTTTTCTCCTTAACTCTAATCAGGGAGTATTGGTATTCAGCCACTTCAGCCGGAGTACCTTTGTGCAGGCTGTCCTTATCTGAAAAGAAGAATTCAGCCGGTGCGGTTTTGGGTACCTTCGGCTTAAGAAGATTGGTACGGCTTAACGCCTTCATACGTCGTTCCCTTTCCTGTAAAGTTCGAGAATAGGTTTCTTCATCAATGAGAGGCGGATAAAAATCGTCTCCCAGATAACGGCGGTTCTGCAGAATTCTGCTGACGGAGCTTGCCGGAAGCTTAAGACCGACTTTCTCCGCAGAGGCACACAGGGACATTCCATCAAGGTAATTACGGTAAAGTTCTCTGACAATTATGGCTTCTTTCTCATCAATAACCGCCTTGCCATTAACAATTCTGTAACCGAGAGCTGTATTCCTCATTCAATTTCCTCCTTTAGTGTAAGACCGCATTTAAGTTCAAAACTGATTTCGTTTCGGGTTACTGCAGTAATGCTGTTAACAAATCTGCTGAACACTTCGTCACTGAAGTCAGTGAGCATTTCGCTGTAAGATGCAAAGGCGATAAGCTCTGAGGTTTCTCTAATAACGGCGCATTCACCTTTGGAATTCTGTTTGATGGCGTTAAGCTCAGTCCTGCATCTTGCTGCTCTGGCTTTCAGTTCGTTGTTTTCCTGATTGAAAAGAACCTGGTCGATGCACCCCTGCGCCATCAGCATGGTGATGGTATTCTGCTGTTCGGCAATATCTGAAATCTGCTGTTCAAGAGCGCTGATTCTCTGCATATCCTTGTTTTCAGAGTTTCCCTTTAATGCTTTGAGGTAGGGCATCAGAATGGTCTCTTTGGCAAAGATGAGCTTGTTCATCATGGTTAAAAATGCAAACTTTACCGTCTCATCCCTGACGAACTTCATGGAGCATCTGCTTTTGTCTCTGAGGTGGGTACTGCAGCACCATGCAGAATAACTTCTGCTTGATAAGGAATGGTGAATTCGGTGTTTGAAAATACCGCCGCATTCTCCGCAGACGATTTTTCCTGACAGGGCGCTGCGGTCTAAGAATTTTGCTTTTGCTCCCGGTATGCCTTTTTCTGAAGCTCGCTGAGCAATAATGGTGGCAACTGCTTCAAAATCCGCTCTGCTGATAATGGCTTCATGGTGACCATTGCTCCGGTATCTAGTTAGATAGCCTTTGTTGAGGTGCCGGCTGAAGGAGTCATCCGTAAAGGTTTTCTGAAAAACCGCATCTCCGATGTAAAATTCATTTCTCAGAATCCAGAATACCGTTGTAGAGCTCCATTCATTTTTTCGTATGGGCGGAACTCCATCACTGTTTAACCCCTTTGCGATGGTATAAGCTCCTTTGCCAGCCAAGGCTTCGGCAAAAATACGTTTTATAATCTCTGCCTCATCAGGAATTATGACAATGTCTTCACCTTCTCTTTTGTAGCCGTAAGGTAAAGAGCTTGATTTGAAGGTTCCGTTCAGAAACCTCCGCTCCAAACTCCATTTGCTGTTATTTGAAATTGAGCGTGATTCATCCTCGGCCATTGAGCTGAGAATTGACAGAATAAGCTCTCCCTCCATCGAACCGGTATTCAGATTTTCCTTCTCGAAGTAAATCGGAATGTTGAGCCTCAAAAGACTTCTCACCAAATCAATACAGTCCGTGGTGTTTCTTGAAAATCTGCTGATAGACTTGGTAAGGATATAATCAATCTTTCCTGCCCGGCAGTCTGCCGTTTCTTGAAAATCTGCTGATAGACTTGGTAAGGATATAATCAATCTTTCCTGCCCGGCAGTCTGCCGAATTCCCTTATTCTCCAAGTCGTCTGTACAACACTAACAAGGAATTGTTTGATGAAGATTCTAAGTGGAGGAAAGATGAGCAGTAACAAAATTGATGAGCAGACACATTGGCTGTTCAATCGTACTTATGGTGTTAGTTCCAACGAACAACGTAAAGAAACAAGGGAGAAAGTAAAACAGCAAATATCTGAATTTGGATGGAAAAAAACATTTGAAAGTTGGATAAACTATCTTTTTACTGAATGTAAAACCCCCGAATCCGCAATCAATTTTGCAAATTTGTTCTGGAGTTATGGAGGTCAGGATCATCCTGTCATCGAACCATATAAATTCTTAGGTTATTTTTACTATAGGATTGATTTTGACACTGAGAAGTATGACGAGCTCGGAATACTTGACAGCCTTGCAATAGATCTCTTACCAAAGGCTGGATATTCCTATGCTGATCGGTTAATTAACGATGAGTATATTCCAGAACTTGATCCTAAGATAATTGCTCAAGTTGAGGCATA
>NZ_CACVSS010000184.1:0-2262 GCF_902756765.1 uncultured Succinivibrio sp.
TATCTTGGACAAAACACAAAATGATAGTTAATTAAAGATACAGTTGTTTTGGTATGTTTGTACTCATTTTTCATGAAGATATATTATCATACTTGTAGATTTTTATTAAGATTATATCTACACATATTTAAAGATAATAGAATTTTTTTGTTTTAACGTTAGCGATTTTGTTTTTTTATTAAAAACGCTAACGTTAAATCCTGTTCACTCATATATAATCTGTTAAACGTTTTTTCAATATCAATAAAACTCTATCCGGTCCATATTATTTCCTGCATTTCACAATGAATAAGGTATAATTATGTGGGAAGGCTAGGAGTTTCTATGGGACCAACTATTTTACAAGACGAAGATTTTGACAGAATTCCATTATCTACAACCAGATTTTCTGAGCTAAGGGCTCTCAATCAGATTTATATTGATAAATCAAATCTGATTTATAAGCTTGCTCGACAAAGAACTCCTTTTTTTCTTTCAAGGCCACGCAGATTTGGAAAATCTCTGCTCCTATCCACGTTTGATTCGCTTTTCTCCAAAGGACTTGAGGATTTTAAAGGGCTTAGTATTGAAAAACTCTGGACAGAAAACAAAACCTATCCGGTGGCAAAGTTTTCCTTGGCTAATTACAGAGTATCTTCCATTTCAGATTTTAATGAGGATTTCTGTCAGAGCATAGTCCGTGAATTCACAGACATTCTGCCTCATCCTGAAAAGCTAAATAGAACAGCTGCAACTGGACCAAATTCTCTGTTAGAAGAGTGTCTAAAACAGCTTACAGGATCCTCTGTGGTCATTCTGATTGATGAATATGATGCTCCTCTAACCCATACACTAGATGAGCCTGATCTAAATAAACAGATAGTAAGCTATCTGGGGGCATTTTTTAATACATTAAAAGATTACAAAGATAGCTGCCGCTTTATCTTCATCACCGGTATTACCAGAATTGCACATGTAAGTCTGTTCTCAACTTTTAATAACTTAAATGAAATCACTCTTGATGATGATTACTCTTCTCTTTTAGGTATAACCGAATCTGAGCTACACAACTACTTTGACAGTTATGTTGAAAACGCTGCCTCTGTTTTAGAGATGTCAAAAGATGAAGTTTATGAGCGTTTAAAATTACGCTATAACGGAAACAGATTCTCAGTTCATGCAAATGAGTCTGTTTACAATCCCTGGTCAGTTTTATCGTTTTTAAGTAAACCTCATAATGGTTTTGAAAATTACTGGTATCAGAGCAGTGCCGGGACACCTACACTTCTAATCAATTATCTAAAAGATGCTGGTCATGCAAAACAGTTCTCTGAACTATCAGAAAGTGAAGAATTATATGTCACTATTTCTGAATTGAAAGCAAAATCAGAGGCTACACAGATTCCTATGAATCTGCTCCTGCAGCAGACAGGTTATTATACTTTGCAATATAACTCTGAAGCAGATGTCCTTCTTGCCTACCCAAATGAGGAAATTGAAGAATCTATATTTAATCTCAAAAGAGATTTATATAATCTTAAATTAACTTCCAAGACAAATCGCTGTATGCTTGCTATTCCTGAGTATGTAGATGCAGCAGATATTGAGAGCTTAAAGACTGTATTCAACAAGATTATTACAGAAAGCATAACTCCTGACACGGGAATCTTTAACCGAGAAGTTGATATTCGCAATCTTATCTATATCTCCATTCCTGACAGTGTAATTTACAAAAGCAGAGAAACCGTTAATGCCTTTGGTTTTGCAGATATGCAGCTGGTAACTAGGAAAACAAAACTGGTTATTGAATTTAAACGCAGTTACAAAACAGAAAAAACAACGGTAACCGAAGATCAGGCATTAGATTCAGGTCTGAAACAGCTTAAAGAAAAACACTACGGTGAAGGAATATCTGACAAAAAACTTATTAGAGTTGCTATAGTCATCTCGCAAGAGAAGAGAGCTCTCACGAAATGGCAGATATTAAACGAGTGAACTCTCACGATCTATAACACGTGTATTCAGTAGGCAGAAGTTTCTCCGTGGCAGTGAGCGCCATTCGCTATAAACTACAAAGGATAGAGTTAAATCTTCTGGCACAGCCTGCACTCTGAGCCCACAAATACAATCGCATAGCAGTCAAGAGGATGATTACCGACCTTTTCTTTTAGAACTGTACCCTGCCGGTATCTTTCGATTTCCTCTTTTGCCTCTAATAACTTACCTTCAACAGCAGGCTTGCTGCCATCCTTTTTATGCAGGTATTTAAGCTCTAACAGGAAA
>NZ_CACVSS010000185.1:0-2262 GCF_902756765.1 uncultured Succinivibrio sp.
CAGATACTGCTTTCTTAACATCCTCTGCAATTTCAGGAGTCCAGTCATCATAATTCTGTAAATATCCCTCGCTGGTTCTTTTGATATCAGACAGATTGCTTGTCATAATTTTCCCTTTGCAGCAAAAAACGGATAATTAATGTTCGTTAAGCAGATAGTCCTTCAGCCAGATTGACCATTTTTCAGCAATCGGCCTTATTTTTTTCTGGTAATTCAGATTGTATTCAATAGTTCTGGAATGATAATTGGCTACCTTTTGCCAATAACTCCCTTTATCATCAATCAAGTGCCTTTTAATCTTATAGGCCGCAACGTAATAAGGAAAGCATCCGTCTGACTGCAGCATATCCTCGGTTATTCCGTACTTCTTCAAATCCAAAAGATATGTCGAATTAATCTGCATTTTTCCTATATCATAGGATCCATTTTTATTATAGTTTACGGAATTGACCTTGCCGTTTTCTACTTTTGCAACGGCAATTAAGATGCTTGCTGGTACATCATATTTCAGCGAAGCATCAATCGAACAGATAACCTCGGTCTGCTCCGCCGGCGGTAAATCACTTATCAACATTGAAACAACTGCATGCCCAAGCCCTGATTCCGGCTATTATAAAAATAACGCACAAAGATGTAAATTTGATTAAAAGATAACCAACTTAACCAAGATATTATGAAAAATGGTTGCAAATTCAGATTTATCAAGTATAATGGCGTCATTCGTTCTGCGGATGGGTGGTAGAGCGGTTGAATACACCGGTCTTGAAAACCGGCCAAGAGCAATCTTGCGTGAGTTCGAATCTCACCCCATCCGCCATTTCAATTCTGACCTTCCAGTAAAATCCATCATCCAAAATCACAAAGCAGGGTAATTCATTACTCGTTCTGCTGATCATTTTTTGCGATAAAGCTTATTCTCATTGCAGCGTCTTTCATCTGGCAATTTCAGTAAGCCCTGGAAAATCCCACAGAACAGAAGACTTCATCCCTAGAAGATTTAGGCTCAAAAAAAATCTTTTGACACTGCATTTTTTTCTTTGACAGCTGCTGTCAGCGAAGAGTTGAATAAAATTTAACTTACATCCAAAAATAACGTAAAGATTCTCTGAGCAACTGATTAAAAATTGTATAATCAGCCGAATTTATTTGAAAGTAACTGTTATTGAAATTTATGAACAAATATAACGACTTTGAGCCTGATGTTCTCTTAGGACCTGCCATTATCGGCGGAGTGATCGGGATGTTTGTTTGCAGCTTTCTGACAGTTATCTTTCTATCGATTATCTGCAACATAGCGCCGTCATTTATCGGTCTTCCAGAACTGAGTTATGACTTCCTGCAAAAATCTGCTGTGCTCAGCATGATTATCGGACTGTTCCTGGGCGCAACAATTGTCGAAAGAATTGCAGAGGCTCATTCGTACAGATAAATACTGAGATTAGTTAAGAGAGAATCAGCCAAAGTTTAAGCCTGGATCCAGGCGCTGTTTCTCCCCTTATTAAGTTCGTATAATATACATTATGTTAAATTACGAATATAAGGACAAATAGCCTAATCTGCCCGTCTCCATAAACTGATACCATCCTTAATCTGAAATTAACCGTAACCTAAAACACAGGCCGGAGCCTTTATTCGTCCAAAAACAAAATCCAGGCATGATCCGGATAAAAGTCTTCTATTGCACCGCCTGTCCATTATTTTTTTCATGCCAGGAAAAACTTTTATCTTTCAGAAAAAATTCTGGCGAGACCTGACAACACTCTCAGCCACCCAGCAAAATATTATTTCCGTTCTATGGACGTGTGTAAGCACCAGGCAGATGCTTGATGCCGTAAAAATGCTCTGCGGTTGCCCTAAAAATTTATACCCAGCAGGCCGAATCTGCTTCGTCCGACTGTTTAGCACTTAATCCCATATAGACCGTCAGAATCTGAGATCGACTTTACTGCAGCTGCTGCAGTGGAAATCGGATGTTCATGGTCTTATCGCTGCCGTCATGAATTGGCAGAAAATAGGCGCAGTCAGCTGGACAGCTTTTGGAAATGGACAAAAGTCCTCTGATTCTGAATAAGACCGAAAAGAATAACTGAAAACTATAGGATTTAGAAGAGAAATGATTGAACTTTAGAAGTGGCGGTGAGAGAGAGATTCGAACTCTCGTTACCTTGCGGTAAACACACTTTCCAGGCGTGCTCCTTAAGCCACTCGGACATCTCACCAACGCGGTACATTTTAACCTTTTATTTTAAGATTTCAACCACT
>NZ_CACVSS010000186.1:0-4024 GCF_902756765.1 uncultured Succinivibrio sp.
CCTGTCTTCCGCAACCTCTAGGCTAAATTTAAGTAAAATTCAATGATGGCGTGACGCATCCAATAAGGCGTGACGCTATTTTTTGCGCCAGCTCAATATATTATAATTATGTAGGCGTGGTGTATCTCATGTATGATATAATAAAGCGGTAGAAGGTTTTTATACATTTTGAGTTGAGGTTACACTATGTTTTTAAGCAAACAGAAAAAAGGGGGCATTGTTTACCTTTATCTGATTGAGAGTTCTTACGATAGAGAGACTCACACCAGGCGTAAGAAAATAGTGAAATCTTTTGGGCAGTACGAAGCTTTTGCCAAAGAACATCCTGATGAACTTAGGAAGCTTGAAGATGAATACGGAGACCAAAAGAAGAAAGCTCAGCAGGTTAGAGAAAAATCCATCACCGATTTTTTCCATACAGGAGAACAGGGAACAAACCTTGCCGCTGCGATTGAATGTCTTTTCCCTCAGAAAACAGCTCACCTGTTACTTCGTAAAATCTGGGATGATGAACTCCTGATGTCCAGACACCTCAGCTATCTTAAGAGCAGAGATTCAAATCCGGTGGAATTTAATGTTTCAAATCTGGCTCTGTATTTTTCTACACTGAAAATAGTCAATCCATGTTCCTATTTTATGGGGCTGGAGTTAAGTCCAAGATTTTTAGGTGATCCTATGAGTGAGGTATCATCTGATGATGTCTACCGCTGTCTGAGTTATCTTAGCTCTCATAAGGAAC
The DNA here is from genome assembly GCF_902756765.1 of uncultured Succinivibrio sp. Taxonomy (NCBI): domain Bacteria; kingdom Pseudomonadati; phylum Pseudomonadota; class Gammaproteobacteria; order Aeromonadales; family Succinivibrionaceae; genus Succinivibrio; species uncultured Succinivibrio sp. The sequence continues at coordinate 740 of NZ_CACVSS010000186.1, forward strand.
AGTTGTTCAAGCATATAAATACCAGACTGGATGCGCTTACCAATAGAAAGCATTCCCTGATTTTCTATGACTGCACTAACTGTTATTTTGAAACTCCTTACAATGATTCATACTGGTACAGGAAAAAAGCACTGAGGATCATCAGAAAACAGCTCCGTAAACTTGATGGCCGATATTCAGCTATGAGTGATCGCGAACTTAATCAAGTAATTGAGAATACCCCCGACTACAGTGTACAGGTAGATGAACTGCTGGAGGCAATGGGAGAGCCATTCAGAATGCATGGAGTCAGCAAAGAGAAAAGAACCGATTTACCGCTGGTTTCCATTGCCCTGATTATAGATGAGAATGCAATTCCTATCGACTTTGAAGTCTATGCAGGAAACAAGTCTGAAAAAAAGACTATGGTTAATTCCATCAGAGCACTTAAGGAGAAGTATCAGGTAAACAATGCCATGGTTGTAGCTGACAGTGGACTGAACAGTGCCCCAAATCTACTGATGCTGAATGACGAAAAACTAGGTTTCTCTGTGGCCAAATCAGCCCTGTCTTTTGAAAAGAGAATAAGAGAACAGGAGCTTGAACTCAGTACCTTTAAAAACATGGTTACCGACGAAGGTGAAGTTACTCCATACCGGTACAAGATAATTGATTTTAAAACCAGAAAAGCAGAGTTTACAGATAGCAAAAATCAGGTTCAGAAAAAGTCTCTTGACTGTAAGCTACTCATTACCTTTAGCGAAAAAAGAAAAGAACGTGATTTAGCAAATCTGGAAGCTATGCTGGTTCAGGCACAGGATGCAGTAATTCAGAATAAGGAGATTACTCATAAATTCTCTGGATGGCAACAGTTTGTAGAGACGAATACGGTTGAAGCTGAGGAAGAAAACAACTCAGAAAATAAGGATAACCAGCCAAAGCGTAAAAAGAAACTGATTGCAGTTAAACTCAATACCAAACTAATTGAGAAAAGAAGGAAATGCGCAGGCTTTGCAGGGGTGCTTTTTAAGGAGCCTCCTACTGAAAAAACAGAATATCAGCCAGCCTTTATCAGCTCTATGTACCATAAGCTGGTAAAAATCGAAGAATGTTTCAGAATTATGAAAAAGGATTTTGAAATCAGACCGATGTATCTTAGAGACCAAAACCATATTAAAGGTCATGTATTCCTCTGTATAACCGCTCTGATTATGCTTAGACTGCTGCAGAGAAAATTTGCGGAAAATAACCTTCCGCTGTCAGTAGAGAAGATCAAGGATTTACTTCAGAACGAGCTGCTGACCATGGCCTATAGAGGAGATCTTGACCCATTGCTCTTTAAATCACAGGAATTACCAATGAATAACTGCCTCAGAGTAAAAGATGAAGAGGCAGAAAAGAGAATGCAAGACTTCCTCTCAGGAAATAAACTAATGGATATGCTGGGGCTTCCTAGAATAAAGAACGTAACTACCATGGATGAGCTTAGAAAGATATTCAAAATCAAGACACTTGAGGTATCGGATTTCCAGAAAAAATATATTTCCAGAAAAAATATATATGGCGCCAACACGATCAGATCATTATCTCAAATCTGTTGAAGCCTGATTTTCAACCAAATCGGCAGGTAATTGTGCCAATTTACAAATTTACAACTCTTTGTCAAAAGCCCGGTTTTATAGTCAGGCACGACAAAGTGCCAAGATTATTCACTAACTTTGGCTTTGTTCTTTCAAAATATGATTCAAAGGATTAAATCTAAGTTCGTTTAGCCTTGATTTTATGTCTTCCTCTAGCAAACTTACCAAGTGGCGTATCATCATTGATACTGGCCTCAAAACCGGTTTCTTTTAGATTGTCAGGAATGTCATTGCCTGTAGGCTCAGCCTCTTTGTAGACAATGCCGATAAGACCTTCATCATTCTCAAGCTCTGACATATCCCTGGTAAAGAATGCTTTCATGAACTTGAATCCATAATCATCTTTCTGTGCAAGCATTCTCAGTGTCTTGAAAGACCATGGTTTATTGTAGTGGTAAGGTATATTGTCCCTGATGTAGCTAAGAATATTGAATGCCATTTTGGTATAGATTGTGCTGTTGTTTATATAGTCTCTATTCCTTAATGGCAGTTGATCCTGCTCAAAGACCACATCCAGTACCCAGTGCATTGATTCAACCTTCCATCTCTGGAGAATGATTTTAAGCATGGTATCGGCAAATTCCTTATCCAGTCCATCTATAACCAGAGAGCTGATATAGAATCTGTCTTCATTCTCAACTATGGTATTAGAGTTTTTGTAAATTCTTGTGGTTCTTACTCTAATCACAGAATTGACATCAGGCCACTTTTTGCGCATTTCCTTAGAGAGAGCGTACTTGGCATCAAGAATTGCAATCTCTTTGCCTTCCTTTCTGCCATGAGCCTCAAAGACCATGGTAGATGAAACAGATTCTCCTGGATATTTATCCATATCGTAGAATTGAAATCCGGTTTTTACGTCATCTATCAGATTACCCTGATTGTCTTTCAGACAAACCAGAAAGTCGGCATTGGCATCAACCACAGCCTTTACTGTATATGGTCTGGTATTTATGGCATCCCAGGTGAGGATTGCATTTCTCAGATTCAGCGCTTTAATCATATCCAGAATTACTTCTGCTTCATGATTTTTCTTGTCTACAGTTCTCTGGGAAAGAGTAATTCCGTATGTTGAGGAATGCAGACTAACGATATCGATGCCAGAATCTTTTCGTGCATCATTTCCGTTCTTGCTTGATCTTGTTGCATTGATATTCTGTCCATCAGCTGCGATTACCTCTCTTTCTTTTAAAGGTACTGAACCCAATGTTTTCTCTGAGAGTTCTCTATGATTGGCAAAGTAGTTTGTTAGGAAGTTTACCGTTTCATCAGTATTAAGAATGCTTACTACTCTTCTTAAGGTCTGCTCTGATGGAACGTCATCAGACAAACCATAGAAATTTTCTTTAAGCCAAGGCTGCTTTTCTAACCAGAACAGTCTCTGTTCTCTTGCGTCATTACAGTTACATATTCTGGCTAAAATAACTATAGAGCATATGACACTCAGAGGATAGATAATGCGGTCCTGTGCTCGGGGATCAGTTAAATTCAGCTCAACAATTCTCTGAAGAAAAGAAGCATCGTTAATAGTATTGTCAAAAGCATCCTGGTCAGTTGAAGTCATTTTTATTCTTTTGTATCCGTTACAATTACAGGGAAAGGATATTAATTATTCAACATTAAGTTTGATCCGTGAATCACATTTTGAAAGAACAAAATCAGTAGG
>NZ_CACVSS010000187.1:0-2225 GCF_902756765.1 uncultured Succinivibrio sp.
GAAAAAGGTTTAAGCTTTAAATCTCCTCAGAAATGAGGAGATTTTCTATGATTAAAACTCTTGTATAAGAGCACAAATTTTTATAATTACACAGGGATGTTTCCTTAGTTATGAGTGAAGAGCTAGATAACAAAGACGATTTTGTTAAGTTTGATGATGAAGTATCAGACGACAAAAAAAAGAGCGGCATTGAGGATGAGATTTCCAAAATCTTCAAATCAGCTGACTCTCTGATTGAAATACTGGAGAAAATTGCACCTCAGATCAATTCAGACAAGGTTGTAAATCCAGAGGCATTTTTAAAGATTATCAAGCCATTATGCATCAGTGTGGAGAATACTCTGCCAATGCTGATGGAGTGTCAGGATAATCTTGAATACCTCAAGGATGATAACTCTTTTGTTTTAAGACAGAAGATTGCTCATATTGAAGATGATCTTCTACCTCCAATTATTGAGTACATTAGAGCCCACGATAAGAAAGACTAACTGTTTGTTCTGAAAAGCCTCTTCTGTTTGTATATTAACTTTTACAGTATTTACTCACAGATAAAGAGAATTGCTTAAGGATTGTGGCTAACCTCATTTAATTGCCTGAATATTCTTGCTTTAGCTTAGGAAGAGTGTCAAAATCAGGTGTTAATTTGTTCCAAAAGGGAAGCATAAGGTTGCGGAGATAATATTAAAATGTTGACCGATAAACTGCGTGACGGTGCGCATGGAAAAGTTTTTAAGATAATTTTCTGGATTATTATTTTATCTTTTATTTTTGCGGGTGTTGGTAATTACCTTATCCCAAGATTGAATACCGATCCTGTTGAGATTGGCGATATCAAGATTTCTGCTAATCAGTGGAATTCAAGCTATCAGGATCAGGTAAGAGCTATGCAGAACCAGTATGGTCCATCTATTCACGATATGCTTGAGAATCCTGAAGCTGTTAAGGTTTTAAGAATGCAGGTGCTAGAGCGTCTGATTGATAATGCAGCATTAGCTTCAGAAACCTACAAGCAGGGTATTCGAATCGGTGACGAACAGGTTAAGGATGCAATCCGCAAGGAAAAGGCTTTCTTCAAGGATGGTAAATTCAATAACGATGTTTTCCTAGCCACTGTTAAAAATATGGGCTCATCACCTGATTATTTTGCTCAGCAGATGAGAGCATCTCTGGCTCAGGAAACTATTGCAGAACCTGTTTTAAGATCAGCTTCTACCGTTTATCCTTATGAGGTTGAACTTTTAGCTAAGCTGTTTGCTCAGAGCCGTGTTGTTGATTTATACAGCATCAATATCAAAGATATCAGGGATACCATTAATCTTTCAGATGATGAGATTAAGAAATTCTATGATGAGCATCATGATAAGTTCATGGCTCCAGCTACTGTTAAGTTCAACTATGTTGTTCTGTCAGTAAACGATTTAAAGAAGCAGGTTAAGGTTGATGAGGGCAAGCTTGAAGAATACTTCAATCTAAACCAGACTGATTTCACTATCCCTGAGAAACGTGAATGTTCACAGATCCTGATTAAGGCTTCAACAGCTGATTTCGAGAAAAAAGCTAATGAAGCTCTGGCAATGCTGAACGAAGGAAAATCATTTGAATCAGTTGGAGAGAAATACTCTGATGATGCTGACTTTAAGAAGACCCATGGTTCACTTGGAAGTCTTGAGAAGGGGAATCTGTCATCACAGCTTGATATAGCCCTGTTTTCACTTGAGAAGGTCGGCAGTTATTCAAAGGTTATCGTTGATAATGCAGGTGCCCACATTATCCGTCTTGACGGCATTACCAAGGAAAGAATTCCTGCTCTAGCAGATGTCAAAGATCAGGTTAAAGAGAAAGTTATCGATGCTCAGGCTCTTGATTTATACACCCAGAAGAGCTCAACATTTACTAATTTAGCTTACGAGAATCCAGATTCTCTTGATCTTGCAGCTGAAAAGGCAGAAGTTAAGGTTCAGCAGTCAGGTGCTGTAGCTTTTGGAGATGAGTCTCTTCCTTGGCCATTGAATACCCGTGAAGTTCAGAAGGTTGCCTTTGATGAGAATGTTCGTACCTCAAATCAGAACAGTAATATTATTCAGCTTGGTAATGATGCGTGTGCTTTCATCAATGTTACCGAGTACAAGGATGCAAGCCTGAAGAAATTTGAGGATGTTGCAGCAGAGGTTAAGACTGTTGCTGCTGATGCAATCGCTTTTGACAAGGCTCAGGAGAAACTTGAG
>NZ_CACVSS010000188.1:0-2838 GCF_902756765.1 uncultured Succinivibrio sp.
TGAGCTTGATGATACCGCCATAGAGCAGAAGATAAAAGAAGATACCTATTACGTCATCTGCACCAATGATGTTGAAAGAAACTGGACTATGGCAGAGCTCATAGGTGTATATAAGAAGCAGTCTGTAGTAGAGCGTAACTGGCGATGCCTCAAGGATAAGAAACTGCTTATCAACGCAATCTATCTGGAGCTGCCATCAAGAATAAATGCACTGATGTGGATTATGACCACTGCTCTTTTGATATATACCGCAACAGAATACCTGATGCGAAAGAAGATGCAGGAGCAGAAGCTCACTATACCATCTCCGGACCATAAGATTCAGCTTGAAAAGCCAAGCCTTATGAGACTGTATCAGTATATAGGCAACAGTGGAATCGTCCTTCAGTGCAACCGAAGTACAGGAAAAGTATCTGTACTTGGACTTCCATGGGAGATGAATGGTGCCGGTATTACCTTAAGTCGTATTACCAGGACAAAGCGTTTTAACTTGTTGATTAACTGAATAATGATGTTTTATTCGAAAATTTTACCGATCAATGACTGATCAGCATCTAGAAGTATAGGAGAGAAATTGACTGAGTTACAGAAATTTTCAAAATAAAGATACCATTCAACAGGTATGGTTAGTCATTACGTCTGAAAAAAAGTCTGTATTTCAGATATCAGTTTTTCTTTCTCTTTTCAATAATACATTGGTGCTCTTTTGTATCTTTGTTATAGTTAATTCCAACCAAAAGAACGTCTCCATTGTAGTCTTTAAAGATTCTGTCATAGTTCTTTTGTTTTATCTGGTCAATAGCTGTTTCTGCTGATTTATCGTATTTAAGCTCAACTAGAAGAGCTGGTTTATCTATTCCTGGCTTTGGAATATAGACCATATCAGCAAAACCTTTCCCAGAAGGCATTTCTCTATGCACAGTATAGGTGTCGACTGTACCAAGATACAAGGCCAGAGATATAACACAGCTTAGAGAGTTCTCATCATTGTATTTAAGTATTGACGAGTGGTCCTGATGGGCTAAATCAAAGGCTTTTGCAACGTTATCAGTTTTACCATCCCAAATATCACTGAGTAAATCCAGTGAATTATCAATTAAGGAATATATTTCAGAGTATTTTTTGTTATTTCGGGTGATATTTTTGAATTCTTTTCTTATCTCTTCATTAGGAATATGAATGGCAAAAATCTTATCATTGTCTACATCTCTGAGATCTGAGTTGGGATTTATTGCAAGATACCCTAAATGGATTAGCAGAGTTAAAACATCATCTTTTGTAATGAATGTTGTCATGTCATTATGGAAGGTTGCTGTATTAACAACTATTTCGTTATCCGCAATGAGGGATATAATATCATCACGAAGTCCTTCCATATTCAGTTCAATGTATCTAGCAAGTCCTTCAAAAGTTTCTGTCTGAGACCAGAAACTTAGGAATTTATTTCTCTGAAGAGCTTTAACAACAGAGTTAGGATTATAAAGGTGTAGTTCATTATCAAAGACATATCCGTCATACCATTTTTTCATGGTATCGAAATCAGAGTTGTATTTTACGCATAGTGATTTTACTTCATCTTGAGTAAAACCAACGTATGGAGCATATTCTCCAGGTTCTGCCATTGAATACTCATCAAACATATTTAAGGCACTGTGTGAGCCGTATTTCTTGATCGGAAGAATTCCTGTCATGTATGCAAGAGCAACGTAAGACTGGTCTTTTAGGAGAGCTCTAAGGTAATCAAGATATATTTTTATTCCCTCTGTATCATTTTGTTTTTCTCTTAAGATGCAGTCCCATTCGTCTATGATAAAGATAAATCCATTAGTAATTTCAGTTGAGTTTTTGTAATTCCTGTATATGTCATCAAGAATTAGATTAAGAGGTCTATCAGTTGAAACAGTTATTTCAGGGTAAGATTCTTTTAATTCTCTTTTAATTTCTGATTCAATAGCAGCTAGCATATCTGGAACATCACCTTTTGCATTGCTTAAGAATAGCTGCATGTTTATAAAGATGGTGTTGTATTGATTTAAATGCTTTTTATACTCGCTTGAGCTAGAGATATTGAGTTTATTAAAGATGAACGAGCTATCAGTTTCTTTTGAGTAATATGCGCAGAGCATATTTGCTGTTACAGATTTTCCAAATCGTCTTGGTCTGCTGATACAGACGTAGCGGCCTTCTTTTTTTATATATTTATTCAGAACAGCTAACAACTCTGATTTATCAACAAATATCTCAGAGTCAAAAGTTACTCTGAAATCATCATATCCTCTATTTATATATTTGCCCATTTGCCGCTCCTTTCTTATCTTATTTTATCTGATGGAGCTTCTTTAATACTGAGGATTGTTCTACAGATTTGGCAACAAAACATTTAAATCCTGTCTTTCTAAATTCAGATAAGGCATTATTTGCGCTTAGTTCGTTGTCAAATTCAACAAAACAGGAAGAGCCACTTCCGGACATGTAAGATTTTCCATATACAGAAAGCTTATCTAGAAGATCTTTTACCTGTGGATATTCGTTTATTTATCTAGAAGATCTTTTACCTGTGGATATTCGTTTATGACAACAGGAGTGAAGCAGTTTTCAAATGGTACTTCTAAGAGTTCCTCGTAAGATCTGTAAGGGGAATCTTTTTTGAGTTTATCCGAGGAGAATAACTTTGCTGTAGGTACCGAGCAGTCTGGAGTAACCACCAGGTAGTATTTCTGTGGATAATCAACTTCAACAAGCTTTTCTCCTATACCTTCGGCAAAGCAGGTTGTCCCTTTTATAAAGATCGGAACATCAGCACCAAGTCCTGTTCCCATTTCTATAAGCTCTTTTTCA
>NZ_CACVSS010000189.1:0-2114 GCF_902756765.1 uncultured Succinivibrio sp.
TCTAAATAGTTAAAGAAATTGATTTTTAAACAGCAAATGTGGTGCGAGACCGCATTTATTAGCCGATTTTTAGTTAAAATCGAAATGCAAAACTAGAGTGAATAAGAAAAGAAGTATTAAGCGACAGAATCAGATTCGACTAACTTTAACCTGGCTTCTGGTTAGCTTTGTCAGCCTTCTGATTCTATATCCTTTAGTCTGGACAGTAGGTGCCTCTTTAAATCCAGGTAACAGTCTGATGAGCTCTTCAATCATTCCAAAGAACATTTCTTTTGAGCATTACGCAGATCTGTTCAACGGCAAGGTTGACTATGTAACCTGGTATTTAAATTCCATGAAGATCAGCTTCTTTACAATGATTCTGACTCTGATTTTTGTAAGTTTTACCGCTTACTCTTTTTCAAGATTCCGCTTTGTTGGAAGAAAAAATGGACTGATCCTGTTTCTTCTGTTGCAGATGATTCCACAGTTCTCTGCTCTGATAGCAATCTTTGTTCTCTCTCAGATGTTAGGTCTTGTTAACAGTCATCTTGCTCTGGTTCTGATTTATGTTGGAGGAATGATCCCAATGAACACCTATCTGATGAAAGGTTACATTGATGCCATTCCTCGTGATCTTGATGAATCAGCAAGAATGGACGGTGCAGGCCATTTCAGAATCTTTATTGAAATCATTATGCCTTTATCCAAGCCAATTATTGCTGTTATTGCTCTGTTTTCATTTACCGGACCATTGGGAGACTTCATTTTATCAACAACTATTTTAAGAACTCCAGATCAATTCACCTTACCTATTGGACTTTATAACCTTGTTTCCATGAAGATGGGCGCAAGTTATACAACCTACGCTGCAGGCGCAGTGCTGATTTCTGTACCGGTAGCCTTACTGTTCCTGTGGTTACAGAAGTTCTTTGTATCAGGCCTGACTGCAGGTGGCTCAAAGGGTTAAACATAAAACAGTTTTCTCTTCAAACAAACATATTAAGGAAACAAACATATGAAAAACATCAAAACCAAGGTTTTGACTACGGCTGTTATTGCCTGTCTATTGTGTGGCTGTGAAATAACTCAGACTAATAATGAGCAAATATCATCTCATAGTGCATCATCTTTTAGAAAAGCACAGCTCTCAAAGGATTTCATCAAAGGAGCTGACATTTCGACTCTGATTGAAATGGAGCAGTCAGGTTTTGTATACAGAAACGAGAATGGTGAAGCAGAGGACTGTTTAAAGATCCTTCGTGATAACGGAATTAACTATATTCGTATAAGACTCTGGAATGATCCTAAAGATCTAAATGGAAATGTTTATGGCGCAGGCAATAATGACCTGCCAACAGACCTTGAACTGGCCCGCAGAGCCAAGAAGTTTGGTATGAAGGTGCTGCTTGATTTCCATTATTCCGATTTCTGGACTGATCCTGGTAAACAGTTTAAGCCAAAGGCATGGGAAAATCTGTCCTTTGATGAGCTTAACGATGCAATCTACAAATACTCAAAAGATGTAATGACAGCCTTTAAAGAGGCAGGACTAACTCCAGAAATGGTTCAGATTGGAAATGAAGTAAATTCAGGAATCTTATGGCCAGATGGTAAAAGCTGGGGCGGAGATGGTCATGAGTTTGATAGTTTAAGTCAGCTTTTAAAATCAGCAATTAAAGGAGTAAAGGAAATAGCAGGTGATAACTCGAAAATCATGCTGCATCTTGCTAAAGGTCCTGATAATGGAGCCTTTAAATGGTGGTTTGATGAAATAACCAAGAGAAATGTAGATTTCGATGTAATCGGTATGTCTATGTACACATGGTGGGATGGTCCGATTTCAGCTTTATCAGACAATATCAAATGGGTTAAAAAACAGTACGGCAAAGAGGTTATGGTTGTAGAGGGAAGCTACCCATACACTCTTGAGAGCGAAGATTCTCTGGCTCAGGATATAGATGCTGAAGGTGTAAAGAAATCCGGATATGAAGCCTCGGTTAACGGTCAGTATCAGTATTTGAAAGACCTCATGGAAAATGTTGATAAAGCTGGCGGTACAGGATTTTTCTACTGGGAAGCTGCATGGAAGACTGCACCTGGCATCAGCTGGGCAAGTCCTGCAGGTATGGAAT
>NZ_CACVSS010000190.1:0-2106 GCF_902756765.1 uncultured Succinivibrio sp.
TTTTGTGACCTGATTATCTGTTTTAATAATGCACGTATATTACACCTTGCATATATGTTATAATATCTGTTAAGAATTAGGCTCATGAGGTGTTTGTATGTATCTGGAAAAATTCAAAAGCGGTAAGAATACCTATATCAGATTGGTGGAATGCTATCGTGATCCTAATACCAAAACCAATCGTAAGAAGGTTATTAAGAATTATGGTAATTATGAAAAGCTTAAAGAGCAGTCTCCAGAGGTTTTAAGAGAGCTTGAGGAGAAGTACTCCAATGTTAAAGCTAAGGAAGCCCTGGCCCGCAATGACAACTTTGAGCGTCTGGTTAATTCTCTTTCTGCCGGAGTCGGAGACAGTGAGGAAAGCCTGCTGCTGAATTATTCAAGCCTAATCCTTAATCCTCTCTGGAGAGATTCTCTTGGTATGACCGAGTTTTTCAGATATCTGAAAACCAGAAATGATACCGATATTCAGTTTGATGCCTCTAAGCTTACCTATTATCTGGCAGTGCAGAAAATGGTTGAGCCTCAGTCTCACTTTCATGCCTACAGTTCTTTATCCTCATATGTTGGTACAGGCATTACTGAACTGGAGCTATCCTCTCTGTACAGATGTCTTGATTATCTGTATGCCAATAAGGAATCAATTCTGGCTCACATCAACAGAAAGGTAGAAGGACTCTATCCCCGTCAGAATTCTCTGCTTTTCTACGATACCACCAACTGCTATTTTGAGACACCTCTGGATGATGAGCAGACTTTTACCCGTTATGCTAAACAGGACTTCTGTGAACTTTTAAGAGATGAAGGTTATGAGGTTGCACCTGATGAGGTGGCTGCTCTTCTGGAAAAAGAGCCTTCCCTTATCGAAATCTATGAGAAGTGTCGAGAGGAATATGGTGAGGCAATTAGAATGAGAGGTCTTAGCAAAGAGCTTCATTATGATTTACCAATGGTCTCAGTAGCACTGGTCATTGACAGTAACGCTTTTCCAGTGGACTTTATGGTCTTTGCAGGAAATAAGTCTGAAAAAACAAACTTGGTTAACTCAATAGACCGCCTCAAGAGCACCTACAACATTACTGAGTCCATCATTGTTGCAGATTCTGGTCTGAACTCTGTACCAAACATGTATATGCTGCTAAAGAACGGCTTCGGTTATGCCCTCTCTAAATCAGCTCTATCTCTTCCAAAGAAGATGGAAGCAGATATAACCGACCTGAGCAAATACCCTGAAAAAACTGATGCCAAGGGTAATCCTCTGAATTATATGTACAGGATCATTGACTATCCACAGAAGTACAAAATCATTGACGAGGAGCATCCAGAAAACTCTCCTGTGACCGTAGTAATTCAAAATAAGATGCTGCTTACCTTCAGCAAGAAAAGACAGCAGCACGATCTCGCAGTCCTTGAGGAAAAGTTTGGTAAAGCCAGAAAGGCAGTTGCAGATGGAGATAAAATCAAGACCGTAAATAAAGGCTTCTCCTCTTTTTTAAGTGCTGATATTGATACCAAAAAGCTGATAGCCAAAAAGATCAAAATGAAGCTTATTGAAAAACACAGAAAACGTGCCGGCTTCGCAGCTGTAATTTACCATGATGTACCAACTAAGGAAGAGCTGATCTGGCTTCAGTCTCCTAAGGAGGAGACAAAACCTGAGCAGGGTATAGTCGGCAGAAACGGCCTTGATAATGTTGATATGTCCAATGTTTATCATCACCTGGTACAGATTGAAAGATGTTTCAGAATCATGAAGTCTAACTTCTCAATCAGACCAATGTTTGTTAGAACAGAAGCTCATATCAATGCTCATGTCCTAATCTGCATTATCTCTCTGATTATGCTGAGACTGATTCAGAAGAAACTCGAGGAAAAAGGGATCCATCTGTCAGAGAATGCAATCTGCTCTGGCCTGAACGATGCCAGGCTGTCCTACACAGTGAGAAACAATATCAACGTTTATGAGAAACTAACTCTCCGCAGACTGGATGTATCAACCACAGGAAAGGTTAATGGATACAAGATGAATGTGACTGACTTGCTTACCGAAGTAATAGATGGAGGTAAACTGAACCACTATAATTCCGATGAAGATTTAAGAAAGGT
>NZ_CACVSS010000191.1:0-2104 GCF_902756765.1 uncultured Succinivibrio sp.
GGAAGGATCGGTACCGATACTCTTTCCTCTGAAATGAGCCTTCTGACCATGACGAACACCAGAGTAACCGTTGTTATTTACAATCACAATCTTAAGATTGAACTGATTGCGCACCACTGTCTGCAGCTCCTGAAGATTCATCATCACAGAACCATCTCCAGAGTAGGAAACAACAGGACCATCTGTTAATGTAGAAGCACCGCAGCCACCAGGCAGAGCAAAGCCCATCTCTCCCTGCGATAAAGCCATAACAAAGCGGTCATTAGGCTTAAATTCGGTTGCAGCTGGACCGGCAGCACCGGTAAGGCCTGCATCAGAGACATAGACGGTACCGTCAGGAGCAAGTTGTGACAGCTTGGTCATGAAAAACTTCATATCAATATTGCGGCTGTCATCAGAGGTTATTTCAGATATAAGAGCATCTCTACTTGAGAAGGTCTTGTCTGTAAGCTCAGGATAGATATGTGTAATATCACACTGCATAGGATAGTTGAAGGTATCCTTCCAGTGCCTGCATTTATCCAGCCACTCTTCTGATACCTTCGGAAGATTTAATCCCATCATTGCTTCAAGAAACAGCTTGGCATCAGAGTTAATGAATCTGTCAATCTTAACGCCTTTTTTCTGATGCTCAACCGGGTCGACATCTACAACCAGAACCTTAGCTTCTCTTGCAAAGGAGGCTCTGTCCCCACCGGTTACTTCCATAGATAATCTCGATCCAACAGAAATAACCAGATCAGAGTTCTGAACTATAAAGTTAGCATAACGATCAGCACCGGCAACACCACCTATAATACCGAAATTGTATTCATGAGCATAAGGAAGAATATCTGCAGCTAGACGACTGAATACCACAGGAATATGAAGCTCTTCAGCAAGAGCTTTAAGCTCTGTCTTGGCATAGGCACTGCGTACGCCGTTACCAGCCAGAAGAACTGGTCTTTTAGCATCAGCATAGGCTTGCTTCAGATAATCAAGAGCATCTGCAGTTGGCTTATTAGATTCTTCGTAATCAGTAAAGCCCTTAAGATTGTTCTCATCAATCATGGTGTTCTGAACATTCAGCGGTACATCCAGCCATACAGGACCTTTTCTGCCGTGAGTTGCCAGATATACAGCTTTTTCAAAATGATATCTGATTTCACTTGGCTCACTTACGGTTACAGCATACTTTGTAATTGGCTTTACAAGAGTTTCAATATCCGCCTCCTGAATACCAATCTGTCTTATTGGTATGCCAGATGCTTTAACTGTGTTCTCGTAATTCTGCTGGCCTGAAATAATAATCAGAGGAATACTATCCTGAAAAGCATGCAGAACACCTGTAAAAGTATTAGTTCCTGCACATCCGGTTGTAACCAATCCTGCTCCAATAGTTTCGTTTAAAGTTGAGTAGGCAACAGCCGCCATAGCAACAGCCTGCTCATGATGCATACTGATTCCTTTTATAGTTTCACTACGGCGTAAGGCATCACAGAGAAAAACACATTGACCTCCTGGGACGTAGAAAAGATGTTTAATTCCAAGAGCACTGAGTTTGGATAGTAAGTAGTCTGCAAGTCTGATCATATTGTTTGGACCTTATAATTTATTCGGTATTGTTCATTTCTCAATGATTGCTTCTTCCCCAATATTTCGTATCAAAAAAAGCAAATTTAATCAGTAAGGGAAATTAGACTTTTTGTTTATTCTATATATAAGCATATAAAACTGTTTCCCAAAACAGGTCTTCATGCTGCCTTATTTTAAATTTATATTCAGGAACTAATGCCTTTAAATATTTAGGAATTTCATAAAAATCCAATGGCAGATGATAAATACAGATAGCAAGCTTTGGTTTTAATTTTGAGATAATCTCGGATGCCCCTTTTAAAGAGTCTAACTCTGCACCTTCAATATCCATCTTAATTAGAGTAGGACTTTCGGAGAAGTAATCATCTAGTTTAACAATTTTTACTAATTTATCTGAGTTTGAAACTTCACCTTTAACAACAATTGAATTCATATTTTCTGTTGAATGAAATCCAATTTCTCCTGTTTCACTTCCTGTTGCCACATTAATTGGTTCGACATTATCTATTTTATTTTTTTTTATATAATC
>NZ_CACVSS010000192.1:0-2102 GCF_902756765.1 uncultured Succinivibrio sp.
ATCATATCCAGCAGACGATCAATACTTGCAATCAGAGCAACAGCCTCAAGAGGGATACCAACCTGAGTAAATACCACGCTCATCATGATTAGACCAGCACTAGGAACACCTGCGGTACCGATTGCAGCAACAATACCCATCAGAACAATAGTGACCTGATCGACCATGGTCAGATCGATACCATAGATTTCAGCAGCAAACACTGCACAAACACCCATATAAATGGAAGTTCCATTCATGTTAATGGTGTTACCTAATGGAATAGAGAAAGAAGCAATTGCCTTAGTTGCACCTAGCTTACGGGTTGCTACAAGATTTGATGCTAGAGCAGCTGCTGATGAGCAGGTGGTGAAACCGATAATCCAAGGCTCTGCTATATCCTTAAAGAAACGCTTTAAAGGAATTCCAACGTAAACGCGTACAATCGGAATATAAACCACCACGAAGAATAAAGCGGTTGCAACAAATGAGCACAGAACCAGCTTTAGCAGAGGAAGCAGCACAGCAAGACCATGCTTACTTACAGTGAAAGCGATCAGAGCGAAAACACCGATAGGAGCATAATGCATAACGGCATTGGTCATCTTGATCATAACTTCGCCAACGCTTTCAAAGAAACTATTCAGGCTCTTACCTTTCTCTCCCATTGAAGCCAGGATAAAACCAAAGAACACAGCAAAGAAAATGATCTGAAGCATTGAGCCCTTTGACAGTGCATCAAAAGGATTCATAGGAACAATGTTCAAAAGAGTATCTTTAAGTGCAGGAGCCTTAACCTCATTGATAGTTAAACCATCTGTTGAGAAATTAAGTCCGGTTCCAGGATGAACTAACTGAGCAATGATAAGACCAAAAATAACCGCAACACCGGTAGTGCATGCATAAACAAGAAGAGTCTTAACAGCAACACGACCAAGCTTTGAGATATCTGCGATACCGGCAACACCTGAAATAATGGTTGCAAATACCAGAGGAACCACAACCATACGAATCAGTCTAATAAACAGATCACCAAAAGGCTTGATGTAATCTGTAGCAAAACTTTCACTAATAAATGTACCGAAAACAGTACCAAGTACTAAACCCAGAAGCATCATCCAGGCTAGGCCAAATGACTTTTTCTTTTCCATTTTTATCTCCAGAAATCAGATAAAGAGTGTTAATGCACTACACTAGAGCAAATAAATAACACTCTTGCATGAGTTTATGATACGTAAAAAAGGCTTAATAATCAAAGAAAACATGGTTTAGCGCACTATTATGTAGCAAAAAATGAGATTTGTGTTACATATTGCCTTTTTTGGGACTTTTAATGTAAACAACTTTTTTATTTCATTTAAACAAGAAGAATTATTAATTTCTGCTGCAAAATTCCACATACCAAAAATCTTATGAAAAAAGCTATTCTTTATGCTCTGAAATTAAAGAAAAAAATGTAACTATAATTTTTTTACATTTTGGTAAAATAACCACCGACAATTACATAACCACAAGGAAAATAAATGGAAATCCATCTGAATGACAGTTCAATGAATGGAACAGAAATAATCAGTCTAAAAGGAAGACTTGATGCAATAAGCTCATCTGAGCTTGAAGAAAAAGTTGAACCTTTAACCTTAAATGACAGTAAAAGTTCACTGATCTTAGAGCTTACCGGATTAGAATACATCAGTTCAGCAGGTTTGCGTGTAATTCTAAAAACAGCAAAAAACTGCAAAAATAATAGTAAAAAACTATTCTTATGCGGACTTACCAAGAACGTTTATGACATCTTCAAACTTTCAGGCTTTGACCTTATTTTAAACATTAAGCCTGATCTGAATTCAGTTAAAGAGGCTTTAACCAACTGAAAGGTAGCTTAATTGATCCTAAATTCAAAAAATTTGACCGCTGCTGTTCTGGGAATAATGATTCCCTACGCTCATGCACAGTTTTCACTGAATGTTGAGGAAAACGAAATCTATGCCGTACCTTTCAATCAGGAGAATCCAGTAGAACGTCGCATTGATACTCTTGATGTCAACAAGCTCTCAAAATACGCATACCTTTTAAGAGCTAATCACATGGTTATGCCTTCATACGGTCCTAAGACCTCAAAGGAG
>NZ_CACVSS010000193.1:0-2383 GCF_902756765.1 uncultured Succinivibrio sp.
ATCCTTGTGAACTGGTTAATTTAAAAAATAATTCTTTGAATTATCCATATGTTACTACTCTGGAAGGCATCTTTTGATCATAAGCTCAAAAAAAATGGGGTAAGACTCAAAAAATGATTTAGAAAAACTATGAATATAAAATTTTTTGACTACTCTGATATAAGGATATCCGGAGTTCGACAGTTGTACTAATGTTTTTGTTTAGCTCTCCTTGATATTAAAAGCTTCAACGATATTCCTATCTTTATTCGTCTGTTATCATTTCTGGAGAGTTTTTAATTTTTTTCAAAATTTTTTTGAGATCATCTTTCATCACAACCTGTCTTGTGAATTCCTCTAGCTCAAATATTCTTAGAAGCTCTGTTATAACCTCACTGTTCTTATAGTCAGGTACATATGCCTGACCTTCGGCGGCGCCTCAAGTAATTCTGATATTGTGTACTTACCATCAGGATAACGGTCATTCTCTTTGCTGTTATCCGCAATCCTGCGTTCCAGACCTCTTAGTAAAAGTAATGCTGTAAAGCAGGTCAGGAAATGAGCTTTAATTCTGGTGTCTTTATTATGATAGAAAGGACGGGAACGTAGGTCTGTTTTCATGATTCTAAAACACTCCTCAATTTCCCATCTTCTGTCCTGAATGGCAACGACCTCCTGTACAGAGCATTCCTCTTTAAAGAGATTGGTGGCAATACAGTAGAAGCCATCGTAAAGTTTATCAGTCTCAACTTTTTCTAAATCGATTTCTGCTTTAGAGAAGGTTGCTTCCTGACCATCTTCTGTCATATAGGTGGTTTTAATCAGATTCTTGGGACTTAGCTCATTTTCCGAATCATAGGTTCCATTCTTTATAATTTTGCTGGCTCTTTTTACTCTATTGTTTCTCAGATTTTCGCGATAAGCTTTGTATTTAAGTGAGAACGTTGCAATCAGACGCTGATCCAGTCCGTCTTCAGCAATGGTGCGTTCTTTGTAGAAAACAACATCATAGTACTGCTGGTAGTTTTCTTCGGTAATAGCGTTTAAGTCAAAGTTCTTTACCTTTTCGGTTACATTATGTCTTTTAAGCTGATAGCTCCAGCCGGTAGGGGCAACAGCCCATTCCTTAAGCTCTTTCTTTAGCTTTTTGATTGACTGGATACAGATATAATGACGTTTGCCTCTGAAGCCCAGCAGAGAGAGCGGATCATCTTCAGTAACATTATTGTATTTACGCATCTCCGTAGAGCCTAAACCCGCATCAGTACAGACCACGATATCTGTCTTTATAAAGTTATCAATAAGCTTCTGCTCTAAAGGTTTGATAGTTACCTGTTCATTGGTATTACCCGGATTGATACAGAAGCCTAAAGGCATACCGTCTCCATCCATAAAGAGTCCCATCTGAACAATGGGATTAGGACGGTGCTCTTTTGAGTAACCGTATTTACGCAGTTTATGGTCTCTGTACCACTCTTCTGATTTTCCTTTGACATCACAGTCTTCAGATTCTTTCTCTGTGTAGAAGTTGGTGCAGTCATAATAGAGTCTGCCAACATTTCTTTTACCCAAAGCTGCAGAGGAATACTGATATAGTCTTTTCTGAATCAAGTCCTCATGCTGTTCCAATAAGTCCATGGCTCTATAGATGTGCTGGATTTGAATATCATGGGATTCAAGAAACTTTCTCTGAATATTTTCTGTAAGACCAAGTTTGGAGGAAGGCTCAATAATTCTGCCAAAGAGTAAGGTTCTTAAAACATGGTCGAGATTAAAGCCCTTTATATGTGGATGTTTGAGTTTTATTTCCTCACAGATATTTCCTAAACCGAAACTATGATAAAGAGACTCGAGAATCAGATAACCGGCATTAAAGATGGAACTGTCCTCAGATTTTGATTTACTCTCGGAAAACTCAATGGAAATAGTACGATTGTTTTTCTGTGCAAGAACTTTTGCTTCCTGAGTCTTTTGTTTTGCATACTCTCTACACCAGGCCTCTGCATCATCAACATGATATGTATCTTTAATATGCTCAGCATTTCCAAGGGATTCAACAACTCTGGTTTTACTTTTTCCCTGAGCAGTTCTATAGGCTTCACAAAGATAATAGCTAACGGCATTCTTAGATTTAACTATATTGATGTACATATGCAATACTCCAATGTTATCTATTTGTATTATAGAACATTAGAAACATTATTACAAATAAAATATACAAAATTTTGAGATAAAAAAATAAGACTTTTCAAAGTCTTATATAGCTATTTTCTTCATTTAAAAAAAGGTCAACTGTCGAACTTCCGAATAAGGTCTGTCAGCACAAATAAAAGTCTGTAGTTTTCTTCAAGCACAATGCACACCCAAAATCATCTATAACGCAAATATATCACAGGCGAGTTAA
>NZ_CACVSS010000194.1:0-2084 GCF_902756765.1 uncultured Succinivibrio sp.
GGCAGCAATGAACTGACAGAGGAATTTACCTTTAAAGGCTTTATCTGATGAGGCATAAGCACGATTAAAGTTGAGGTGATCTTTAAAGGTCTGGAAGTGCTTTTCAACCCTGCGTCTGCAGTTATAAAACAAAAATACATTACAGTAAAGTTTACTATCAATTTTTCCTTAAAAAAAAAGATAGTCTTCAAAAATATAGCGTGCTCCCAAAAGGATAGAAAAAAATCTTAAAGCATATGCAATGGTGTTTGCTGGTCCAGCCTGTGTTTACTGCGAACTTCAGAAATAGTTTTATATCAAAAAATCTTCACACTTATCTGAATCTGGAATAGTCCTGTTTTATCCTTAAAATAGAAATGGTGAGTTAAGCTCTTAACTCATCAGCTCTCCCCTTCTTCTTTTTCTTACTCATTACCTTTAAAGCGCAACTGTTTAATGAATAACGTTCACTGAGGTGAAAAAATGTTAAGAGATCTATATGACGGTGAATACGATCCTATGTATTTCAGCGTTGATACCAAGGACGCAGCTGACTTAATATTCGAGAACCTGAAGAATAAATTAGCTGCAGAGACAAACATCAAAGCAGGCATCATTTCCTATGAAGTCTCTGATGATAAGAAAGCTAAAACAGAAGCATTTATCAGGATGCAGAGAGTTTCAGATAATACAGTTCCATATACTCCTGACAATCAGATCTGGAATGACTATATTGAAGCATTCTGGGGCGGTTACTTCAGATCATCTGGATTCCATAGTGATTTCTACAGAAGAGAGTTTTTAAAAGATAATGAACTTTTATCCGCGCTGGCAGCTTTCTATAGAGAGTCTAACGATGAAAAACTGAATTGTCTGATGTCCATTTTCGAAAAACAGCAGTTAAACGTTAGTGCTTCCGACCTTATTTTCTCTGTGTACAAAGAATTATATTTGCCATCAGCCAATTTTATCATTAAGCATCTTGGTAAATGTTTCCGCATAATTACAAAAGAGAAGCTGACTGAGCCGACCTATTCCTCCAAAATTACCATTAACAATCTAAAGGAGAAAAAGGAATATATTCTAAAGCTCCTTGAAATGTATGACATGAAGCCATGTTCGTATAAAGAAGAGCAAAAAGCAGCATCTTTGCTTGAAGAATGTATCTGTGAGTATTATGACTCGGATAAATACCGAAAGGAGTTAGGAGAAATTCTGGCTAAAAGCCAGGAATTGTGTGCTGCCATAGATGACATGTATGACAGAGAAGAGCTTGCCTGAAGTGCATAACATTCAGCGTTATTCTTGGCTGTGATTCGTTTTAAGCTTTATGGACAGGAAATAGAATCAAGGTTAATTCAATTATACCTGCCTCATTATTTAAGGAGATGGAAGATGTACGTTTATATTCATGGACTGAACTCTGATGGCAAAAGATCAGCAGCTCTTCTGGAAAAAAGCTTAAAAGAAAAAGTTGTAAGACTTGAATGGCAGTGCGATCGACCTTTTGACGAGAATATCGCCTATCTTCTGCATGAAACTGAAGATCTGGAAAAGCAGATGGACGATCTTGAGAATATGGTGATTATCGGCAGCTCCATGGGCGGTTACTATGCTGCTGTTATCGCTGTACTTAAATGCTATTACTGCGTTCTCTTCAATCCTGTAATCAATCCTGAGAAGACGCTGCTGCAGTTTAAGGGACTCAATCGTAACTTTGCAACCGGTCAGACCTATGAGCTTACTGATGAGCTTATTAACAGCTACCGTTTTTCAGGAAAACTAAATAAGCATGGAATTCCAAGATATGTAGTCTTAGGTAGAAATGATACTGTCCTTGACTACAGAGAAGCTGAAGAATTCTACAGAGGCTGCAGTATTACCGAGATTACGGATGAAGAGCATCAGATAAAAGACTACGAGCCATATGCAAAAGAAATATTATCAATGAAATATGCCGTTTGTTATATCGATCCTGACGAACTTGATAGTCAAAACTAGTTTTTCATTTTCTCAATAAAACACTGATGTTCTTTGGTGTCTTTATCGTAGTTAATGCCAACAACCAGAACCTCGCCCTTATAGTCACGGAAGATTCTGCCGTA
>NZ_CACVSS010000195.1:0-2082 GCF_902756765.1 uncultured Succinivibrio sp.
CCTTAAACCTGAGACCAAAGGAAAAATCTCCAGGTTTAATTGCCCTATTGTTTAGGTAATTTTCTACTACCGTATCTGCTATACAACTCCCTGTATTCCACAGGTATATAGGATTTACCTTTTTCTTCGGCTCCTCCTGTTTTGGGCTACTATGAACTTCACCGACATCGAACCTTTCACCATTCAAGAAGTTATAAATTTCCTTGCAGGTTTGGGGTAATGTCCAATCATTCAACCACATTAAAGTGGCGATTCCGTCTTTAAAGCAGCCACAGGATGAACAAACTGTTCCTCCGGTTCGGGAAAAATCATTAAAGACTCTGAACCCATCTTTACCGCCATGTACAGGACATGGCGAATGTTTTCTATGATTAATGTTTATCTGCCTTCCGGACAAAGCAGGAATTATGCATTCCCACTTACCTTCAGCCATCAACAAAATATCATTTCTTTTTAGCATAACAACTCCTTTATACAGAAGAAAGCCTCCACTGAAGGAGGCTTAACAGACCAATTAAGCCGCTTTGAAACTCCATCTTATTGATGATTTCTTGCGGAATTGATTCTCGTCTTCAGGAGTTATTAATACTCCTTTTTTGGCTAAGAAAGCCTTGTAGTCAAAACTTCCCTTCGCCTCTGATTTAGTGTAGGTTCCAAATCCTAAGTCAATTTTTGACAAATGATTTTCATTCATTTCTTTTTGGATGATAGAAAATTTTTCGTCGATTTGTTTTTGGATTTCCCTTAACTGGTTCTCCAGATCTCCCTTTTGGGATATCAGAGCTTTTAACTCGTCAAGATCTTGAGTTTGAGTTGTTGCAGAAACCTCTTCAGATTTTGGCTCAGGTTCTGGTGCAGAAGAAGGATCATAGGTTGCGACCTTTATCCAAAAAGTAACTACCTTCGTTAAAAGGGTTCGCAAATAATTTTCATCCCTAGAGATGAAAAATTCCACATACTTCTTCATGCCGTCATCGTCTACTAATGCGCAGCACAAAAATGCCTGCCTAATGCCAGTCACTAACATTTGATACTGGATCTGTACCCAGTATTTCCTGTAGGTTTCAGAACTTATACCCTGCTCTAAAAGCTCAGTAAACGACTTTTCAGTCAAACACTTAACTTCTAGATCAGTTGGTTTTCCGTTTAAATTACATTCCCCATCCAGGGAACATTTAAGAAATGGCAAAACCTTATTCTGGTAGCAGCCAGAATGTTTAACAGAAACATTTCTGTTTGTGGCAAAGAAAGAGATAACAGAGTCCTCGTATAGTACACCTCTTTGGATGTACTTGTTGGAGACAACTTTAGGTTGAACTAACCCAACCTTTTCATTGAAAAGATCAGCTTCTGTTTTGCCAAAATGCTCTCCACGAGCGATTACTACAGCCTCTGTAGCTGTTATCCCCTCCTTACGCCACGCTAGCCATTCCTGACTTCTCTGTTCTAAAGAGACTTCAATAGCTGATGAGTTTAGAACAGCATTAATCATGTTGTCCTTTCTTTCTTCTGTTTCCATGATTTCATGGAGTTTAGAGTAGTACTGTTTGTTTTCCATAATTGACTCCTTGCCTCACGGCAGTTGAACCTCAGATACCTATGGAAAAAAGTATCTTCGGTTTGCAGGCAGCAAATACATGCCTACAACTACCAGGAAAGGAGTTTTGAGCATGTACTGGACATGCCCAGTTAATGAAAATGGCAGATAACTGCCGACCTTATACCACTTACGTAGGGTACTCACGATTTACGTACTGAAAAGTACGAAAAATCCTTACTGCAAAAGCAATTAGAGATTACCTGGAGAAATTTCTAATTGCTCTCGTAGAGTGTTATAGGTGTTATAACAGCTGTAACTCTTTTGCGGCATCATGTCGCATAGACTTTAAAATTATTGAGTGCTGCTATTAAGCAGCTTTGAATCTTTATGGATCTGCAGAACTACATATCCTGCCAGAAGAGATTGTTAAGGCCAAAGCCTCAGTTGATCTGAAAACTCCTCTCTGGAAGAGGAGCTTCCGTTAGCAAATAAAAATATCGGTTATTATTTTACATTATTTAAAATATATTTGTTGAATATAT
>NZ_CACVSS010000196.1:0-2075 GCF_902756765.1 uncultured Succinivibrio sp.
GGAAGACTATATCATGCAAACAGTGTTCCCACAGCACTTTGAACCGACCCCCAAAAGTTAGACCTAAACATCTAACTTTTGGAGGTCGTTTTTTTATGGGAAGACAAAAATATAGTTTTGAATTCAAAAAACAAGTTGTTAGTGATTATCTTAACGGCGAAGGAGGATATAGATATCTTGAAAGCAAATACAATGTATCTGATAAAAAATTAATTCGTCACTGGGTTTCAAATTATAAAGCTTTTGGAGATAGTGGTCTATTACGTTCAAGAAAAAAGGAAGTGTATTCTTTTAAAAAGAAATTAAGTGTTGTAGAGTTGTATTTATCAAGTGAGCTCTCGTATCAGGAATTGGCAATTCAAGAAGGAATAAATAATCCTTCCGTTATTGCTGCATGGGTCAATCGATTCCGAATTGCTGGGCCTGATGCATTGAGACCACATAAGAAAGGTCACAAAAAATCATTGGATAAAATAACAAAAAAATCTAATTCAGATGAGTATGAAAATCACAGTATTGATACTAGTGCTGAACATGTAAAAGAACTTGAGGATGAACTCCTTAAGTTAAGGATAGAGAATGCCTTTTTAAAAGAACTGAGGAGGCTGCGTTTAGAGGACGAAGCAAAAATGAGAGAACGGCGCGAATCATCAACAGTCTCCGAAGACAGTTCAAACTAAAAGACCTTCTCTCATATACGGGTATGCCTAAAGCAACTTTTATGTACTGGCAAAAAAGATTAAATCGAGAAAACCCGGATAAAGTACTAGAAGAAACGATTCTTGCTATACGTGAGAACAACAAGGACTATGGCTATCGTAGAGTGGTAGGTGAATTACGTAACCAAGGATATATAGTCAACAAGAAAAAAGTTCAGCGAATTATGCAGAAGCTAGGACTCCAGGTGACATCCTTTACTCGTAAGAGCAGAAAATATAGTTCTTATAAAGGGAAAGTCGGAACTATTGCTCCTAACAGGATTAAGAGAAGGTTTAATACACATATACCACACCAGAAGATAACAACTGACACAACGGAGCTAAAGTACTACGAAGTAGATGCAAAAGGACACATGACCATGCACAAACTTTATTTGGATCCTTTTATGGATATGTGCAATGGAGAAATATTAAGCTTTGGAATAGATAAGCATCCATCCGCGAAGAATGTAATGGATGCACTTGAACAAGCAATAGAAATTACATCAGACTGTCCTTATCGTAGAACCTTCCATTCAGATCAGGGATGGGCTTATCAGATGAAGGCATATTCACATAGGTTGAAACAAGAACGCATCTTTCAAAGCATGTCTAGAAAAGGTAACTGCCTCGACAATTCAGTAATGGAAAACTTCTTTGGTCTGCTTAAACAAGAAATCTATTACGGTGTAGTTTATTATAGTTACGAAGAATTGAAATCCGAAATAGAACGATATATAAAGTATTACAACGAGCAAAGAATTAAAGAGAAACTAGGATGGATGAGTCCTGTTCAGTATAGACTCAACCTCTTGGCTGCATAAAAACAGCGTAGCAGCCAAAACACTGCTACGCTTAAAAAGTCTAACTTTTTGGGGTCACCTCATAAATCTGAGGTCTCTTAAATCATTAGTCAAACTATGCTCTCTCTACCTTACCTGATCTAAGGCACTTAGTACAAACATAGATAGTCTTAGGAGAACCATCTACCTTAGCCTTGACTCTCTTAATGTTAGATTTCATTATTCTATTGGATCTTCTATGTGAGTGGCTCACATTGTTTCCAAAATGAACTGACTTATCGCAGTAAAAGCACTTAGCCATCCTTGGCACCTCCTTTAACTCCAAACTCGAGCCCTTCAGACTCGCAACATTTGACATTCTATCAGATTTGATATACTAATGCAAGCAAATTTTATAATTTTTTTGCAACTATTACATAACGACCTTCTTCGGCATGATAAGCACACGTTGAAAGGGTTATAAGCTTATCGCCATATTTGGCTGTAGCTTCTATCTCATAAGGTGTCATTGACTTAACTTTTGAGACATATTCATTGAACTCCTCTTCGCTGGATGCATTGTGGAATTCATAGT
>NZ_CACVSS010000197.1:0-2054 GCF_902756765.1 uncultured Succinivibrio sp.
ACCAGATCGGTGACAACGGTAATGCCAGAAATAATATCGAAAGACTGTCAGCAATCTGCAACAGCGCAAGAGACTCTCATCTAGACTGTCTGATGCTTGGCCATTTCGGTACAGATCCTAGATATGCTTTATGCTCTGAAGGTAATGTTGATGGAACCATCAACTATACTGGTTTTATCAGTCCTATCCGTTCTTTCTTCGGTGGAATCAACCTTAACGGTGACCCTACCCCTTATACAGGTGAAGATTTAAGAAGAACCTGTGAGGAATTCGCTGTTGGTGTATCTCAGCAGTTAAAGCTATGTCTTGTAAACCAGCTGGATAACAACAGTCTGCCTCGTTTCTACGATATTATCGGTGGTGATAAGCACTTGTACCAGGCTGCTTTAGCATGTCTTGTAACCTGGCGTGGTATTCCTTGTATCTATCAGGGTGACGAGCTTGGCGACGTGATTTCCAAGTATGAAGTTGGACCTCGTTCCATGATTCCATTCAAGGCACTAAAGGATCATCATGCAAGTGTAAACTCAGCAGAGACTCAGACTGTAATTACAGAACTTACCGCCCTGCGCAGATCAAATCCTGCTTTCTCTCGAGGCACCATGATCTTCATCAGTGCCGGTGGAGCATATTTTGCGTATATGCGTCTATACAGAGACAGATTCAGTATCGTGCTTGTAAACGCTTCTCGTCAGCAGGTAAAGTTTGAACAGGGCTCAATACTGTTTCCTCTTCTGGCTTCAATGTACATGCCTGAAGACTGTGGCAGTGATAATGCGGAAGATTCAGGAGAAGATCTGCTGATCCCTCTGTCCGGAAGAAACGTTCGTCGTTACGATCATGCTGAAGGGCTTGAAGGTCTGTACGAGATGCTGGGAAGAGAGAAACTTGCGGTATACAGCTATGGAGCAACCAGAACCTCAAAGGAATTTGAGGAGAAGTTTATAAAAGAGCTGATTGCAGGAAAGAATATGACAATTCCACCTCGTTCAACAGTGATTGTATCCAACCTAAAAAAATAATTCATCACTTTAAACCGATTACCCTCACGAGGATATTCAATTCTGAACATCCTCGTTTTATTTATGTAACAGTATGTTTTTTACATACGAATAACAAAGGAGCCATCATGAAATTATCTAAAAAGCTGCTGATTGGTATACTTTCAATTTTACCTCTATCCGTGTTTGCCCATACACAGAATATTACTATCGAAGGAGACCACAGTAAGCTTTCAGCCATAATGCAGACACCTGACATTAAAGGCAACTATCCAATGGTTATCATCATGCATGGCTTCACCTCAGACAAGGATTTCGTGCTTTTAGAGCAGATTGCAACAAGTCTTGAGAAAAACGGAATTGCTTCAATCCGTTTTGATTTCAACGGTCACGGTATGAGTGAAGGCAAGTTTGAGGAGATGACTGTTGCCAACGAAATTACTGATGCAAGAAAAGTTTTCGAGTATGCAAAGAATCTTCCTAATGTATCATCTGTATCACTGAGCGGTCATTCTCAAGGTGGTGTTGTAGCAAGCATGCTTTCAGGACAGCTAGGTTCTGAGAATATTAAGAGTGTTGCTCTTCTTGCTCCTGCAGCTGTACTTCGTGATGATGCTCTGCGTGGCCAGATCTTCGATGTTAAATATGATGCAATCAATCCGCCAAAGGAAGTTGATCTTAACGATCCTTACCACAAAGGTTACAAAATCGGCTATGAGTATATTAAGACCGCTCAGACAATGCCTATCTTTGAGACAGCTGCTAAATACGACGGAGCTGTATGCATCATTCATGGTTCACACGATACTATTGTTCCATACACCTACAGTGAAAGATACAACAGTACCTACAAGAACAGTAGGCTTGTTATGATCGACAAGGCAGATCATGCGTTTACAGATCACTTTGCAGAGGTTGTAAAAACAGCAACAGATTTCTTTACCAAAGAGCTGAAAAAATAGAACTCTGTATCTCCTGATACCTTCAGGTATCAGGAAATAATCTTCCAGCGTAAATAATTTCTCTTCTAGACCACGCTTCTAGGTGTATTCA
>NZ_CACVSS010000198.1:0-2031 GCF_902756765.1 uncultured Succinivibrio sp.
AGTTTTTCGCCAAATCCTTGTGAGAACTTTTAAAATTACTAAAGAATTTGCCATCGTGATTCACTTTTAAAAATACCAGTTATTTGAATCGGTAATTCATGATTTTCTCGTACTGTTTCTGAGTTAAAAGCGCGGATTTGACCGGTAGTTTTGTAAGCTCAGAAATCTTATTCAAAAAGTCGGATTTTGTCAGAAGATTTACATACTTACCGTTGCATTTAGCCAACTGAAAATCTCTGATAAATTTAAAAATTGCCTGGTATGAATCCTCGTCGTTCAGCTCGTATATTTGCAGAATTCTGGTAATGAGTGTTGCTATATAGCAGATAAGGAAGTGACCAAATATTGTGCTGCTTTTCTGCAGATATACCGGTCTTGCATCAAGCTCCGACTTCATAATTCTGAAGCTTTCTTCTATACGCCACAGATTATGGTAAATGCGGTAAATGTCATTGTCGGAAAGCTTTATCTCTGACGTAACCATAAGGTTGAATCCGCATAGCTCTTTATCTTCTTTTAATTTTTTAAGATTTAATTCGGCACGGGCTTTACTGCCGTCCCTGCCTTTAAAGCTGACGTATTTACTGCATTCCCCGTATTCGTCCTTCGCCGCTCTTGCCAAACTAAGTTCTCTGGCCTTATTTTCCAGCTTTTCTATCTCGGCAAGCTGTTTTCTGGCAAGTGAAGGATTATACGTAACCACTCGTTTTTCAGTTACTTTGAAGCCAGTCTTAGTCCCGTTGTCCTCATAGGAATAATAATAGTCATCAATGCACTCTTTGATGCGGTAGAGTACATTTCCTTCAGAGTCCTTTATATCCCTGTAGTCATTAGGATTAAACAGCCATGTCTTTTCTGTTTCAGGCAGCATTTTGCATGATTTTGAAAAGATGTAGCCGTCTCCGGCCTTAACGGCTGAATGGATGTTACGGGCACAGTTTAAGCCTTTATCTGCGACCTGAACGATTCTGTTCTTTATGTCGTTACTTCTTCTGAGTTCTTCGATGATTTCCCTTATTTTGGATTTTTCTGATTCATTTCCGGGAAACAGTTTAAGACCTATAGGTATTTGATTACCGTCTAACAGCAGTCCCATTCCAACCAATGGTAATGGCCTGTTCTCTTTACTCGGTCCTTTCCTTCTCAGTTCATCCTCACGGTCAATTTCAAAATAAAAATTAGTACAGTCAAAGTAGGCATTATAGGTATCAAGCTTGTATTTCTCATGTACAAGTTTAGTAAAGATTTCCACAAACTTCTCGTAATTATCACCAAAATACGACAATCCTGAAAGGAGCTGGTCATACGAAAAAGAATACTGTTTGTCCAAATACGGAATCACCTCATTAAATGTCTGATATTTACTGCATGGCTTGATGATTCGTGAAAAGAGCAGGGCACAGAACACGTCATAAAGACTGAACTGATAGTTTGTCGTTAAAGAGAGAATATCAATAAAATCCTTTACTCCGAGTTTATTGAGTACTGCATTAACAAGAAAGTGGCCACCAAACTTTATCGGGGCTCTGTCCGTTACCTCCTCGCACTTCTTTCTGTTATCTTCAAAATTTAACTTTTTTACAAGCTCCTCACAGTATGCCACTGGGTCAGTAATTCCCTGTTCCAAAAGTCCGGATCCAGTACCGAAAGACTTATAGGTAACCTGAACAGCATGGCCTCTTTTTGGGTCATGATAACCGTTGACAATAGACAGATAAACACGTCCTTTTTTCACACATTTTTTCAAAAAATAAGCCATAAATTACCCGGTAAAATTATACTCACAATACTCACAAGTTAAATTATACCATAAAAATATTTTGTCAAACAAGCGAAATAATGTGTAAAAGGCTTGTAATTCAAAGGATTGAAGGGTAAATCATACTTTCTACGCTATCAGCGTGAAACGATGTTGCCGTTTCACGTTTTTCACCAGAGAAAGCAAGGAGATTTTTTAAGTAATTAAAAATATTGACATTAAAAATTAAATATGTTTAAATATATTACAAAAGGATATTATTTATGAATACA
>NZ_CACVSS010000199.1:0-2010 GCF_902756765.1 uncultured Succinivibrio sp.
TTCAGAAAATGAAGTTTTAAGTACTGATAATATTGTAGAAGATTCCGATTTGAAACATAAGAATGTTTTATCAGCTTCTTCACCAGAGACCGTACAGGCAAGCAAGAAAAAAACTACCTTAAAAGGAAGTTCAAGCACTGTCTACAGAGGCAAGAATTATGTTCTTACCTTAACTGATTCCAATGGAAAGGTCTTAACTGGTGAAAAGCTCAGTTATACTGTAAATGGTAAAACATACACTTTGACAACAGATTCAAAAGGTTCAACCTATCTTCAAATCAATTTGAAGGCAGGTAGCTATACCATGCGCTGTTCCTATGCAGGATCTGCTGCTTATGCTGCTGCAAGCTTTTCTGTGACATTAAAGGTCAAGAACAATCCAAATTCATTTGCTCTTAAGGATATTGAAAATGCGGCAAGCAGAGTCAAGAATTATGTTTCAAAGAACAGGAAGTTACCAAAAACCGTAAAGGTAGGTTCAAAATCTTTAAAAATATCTGAATTTACCTATCTTGCGTCAAAGGCAATTTACAATATTAACTCCAATAAATTGGGAGATATTGTCTTATTGAAAGGAATTGTCAATGGTAAAGCTTCTTCTAAAACATTAAAAGCTACTATTTATAAGGAGCAATATGTTTCCGCAGCAAAAAATGTGGTTTCTAAAATTAAATCTAAAAAAGTACCTCCTGCTTCTGTTGCGGTATATAAGAGAACTAATAAATTAGCAGGATACGCAAATTTAAATGTATACACTTTTGCTTTTGCTAAAATTTTAGCTTTCCATAAAACTGATAAGTATTTGCCTAACTATTGTAGTTTCAAAAGCTCTGACTTAAAGAAAATTGTTAAAAAACCTAGTGTTTTAAAAACAAGTAAAAATACCATTTATAGAGGTAAAATTTATAAACTTACCTTGACCAATAAAAATGGAAAGGTATTGAAAGGTCAAAAGCTCAGTTACAAAATAAATGGCAAGACTTATACTTTAACAACAGATGCTAAAGGTTCTACCTATCTTCAAATTAATTTGAAGGCAGGTAAATATGTTATGGTTTGTTCTTATGCAGGATCCAAAGTTTACAAATCTGCTAAAAAGACTGTATACTTAACTGTAAAGAATAATCCTAATGTTTTTAGCATTAATCAAATTGAAACTGCGGCTACAACTGTTAAGGATTATGTTTCAAAAAACAAGAAATTGCCAACCAGTGTTAAGGTAGGTAGCAGAACTCTTAAGATATCCGAGTTTTCCTATCTTGCATCAAAAGCAGTTTCCAACCTTAATTCTAACAATAGGAAATCTATTACACTTATAAAAGGTATCTCTGATGGCAGTTCTTCTGCATATTCAATAAAATCTACTGTTAATAAAACTCAATATGTGGATTTGGCAAAAAGATCATCCTCGGGGATAAAAGCTTAAAGAATGCGGAGACGATCGCAGAGATCATGAACAATGCGGGATACATTTCAGCAGGAAGGCATTGATTCGGATATCTACTGGATCGGAAACAAGCCGATCGGCGGATGCATCGGATGCTTTCAATGTGCGAAGAAGCAGAAATGTGTTTTTGATGACAAGATCAATGAATTCACAAAGCTGGCGGCGGAATATGACGGCTTCATCTTCGGTTCTCCGGTCTATTATTCAGGAATGAACGGAAGTCTGATGAGTTTTATGGACAGGGCGTTCTTTTCTGCCTCCGCCCAGGCCCCGCATCCATTCCGGTTCAAGCCGGCAGCGGCCGTCGTATCAGCCAGAAGAGCCGGAACGACTTCCGCATTGGATCAGATCAATAAGTATTTCCTGCATCAGCAGATGCCCATAGCGACATCCCGCTACTGGAATATGGTACACGGAAACACACCGGAAGAGGTGCGGCAGGATGAGGAAGGACTGCAGACTCTGAGGTATCTTGCAAGAAATATGGCCTGGCTGCTTAAGATGAAGGACGCCGCGGAAAAGGCAGGTGTTTCGGAGCCGCTACAGGAAAAAACAAGAGTTGC
>NZ_CACVSS010000200.1:0-5395 GCF_902756765.1 uncultured Succinivibrio sp.
TCCTAAATACGGGATTCCTTCAGGAACAACCGGTCCGCTGTGGTTCAGATAGAACTGTCAATTCCTGCGTGCAGATATGCATTCTGAAATATTCAGAACTGAATGTTTTTTGATCGTAAACAGTAATTTTGTGAGATAAAACATGGTTTGTGTTCCCAAGTAGGATAAAATGAATTGGCTCTGTTGTAACAGAGTATTGATCATACATTATTGAATAGAACTTTCCCAATTAATAATACTATATAAGATGTGCAAATATTGAGCACATCTTGTCTCAATATCTTATTATTTGCTCCATATACCAACCAACAACATAATTTCCTCAGTTTTCAGGTAGACATAAAGCCCGTTTTCTCCCTAAATAAATTAAAAAATATCGACAAAATTGTGAAATTTTTCTTGAATATAGTCTAATTATAAGTTATAATTAGACTATATGTTTACGGAGTTTGATATGCCAATACCTAGAGATATTCTTGATGTAGAAAGACCTAAAAATACTGTTGTTATTGTTTACGGAGTAAATAAAGATAAGTACGCTGTCAGACAAAGAGTCGGCTGCAAGCGTGTTAACGGAAAGAATATACCGCTCAATGGACCGACTATCGGACATATCATTAATGGTAAATATGTGCCTAAAAATCAAAATCTAAATATCAATTTATCAAAGAAAAAAGATAATCCGGAATTTAATTTGGACTTAAAGGACTGGGCAAATATTATGCTGTCCAACGAGTTGTTTTCAGGAATATTGGAGGAACTAAAAGAATTATATAGCGAAGATGATGCTCACAGAATATTTGCTATATCTATACTGAGAGTCTGTTATCCAGGAATAAAAGATTATGAGCTAAAGGAATATTATGATAACAGCTTCCTTTCTGAACTGTACCCTAATATATCTCTTTCAAAGAATATTGTTTCCGAGTTTTTTAAAAATCTTGGTAAATTCTGCAACACTATTAAAAAATTCATGCAAAAAAGAGCCGATGAAGTTGGATTAGAGCATCATTTACTAATCGATGGAACATTGAAATCCAATGAATCAAAAATTAATTCATTATCAGAATATTCACGTAAAGCCAAAATTAAAGGAGCAAGAGACATTTCTGTACTGTATGCATTTGATTTTGACAGAATGGAACCGGTATGTTCAAAATGTTACCCGGGAAATATGCTCGATGTTACGAGTTATAAGGACTTTATTGTAGAAAATGGTATAAAAAAAGGGATAATAGTTGCCGATAAGGGTTTTCCATCTTCGGCTGTTCAGGAGCAGTTTGATGAGAATAAGGATTTACATTATCTAAATCCTGTTAAGCGAAATTCAAAATTTATTAAAACTCACAACCTTCTGGACTTTAATCAGATTCTTTCTGGTTTTGAGGGTATTGTCACAGCCAAGTTAGTTTGTCATCAAAACAGTCCACTAAATTGTCAAATTCTCAGCTCTAAAATTTTCCTGAGTAAAAGATCCTAATTTTGCCAGTTGTTGTTGCTCTCTTCCTTTGTCAAAACCTTCTGATTTATAACTTTGCATAACAGTTTGCTCTTACTTTTGCCAGAACGTACTGCCCGTAATTTTGTTAATTTTAACTGCTATTTTATTTTGTACAGAGTTACTGCTCATTTTTTTGTATAGAGTGGTTGCTCATTTTTGCATATGCTATAGAATTGGGTTGCCTATATAAAGGTGTTAACAAGCTGTAAGTTATGGAATATCGGTAAGATCAAATCCTGAGATAATGAAGAACTGTCTGCTGTCGAGGCTGAGAGTGCAGGAACATTTTTTTCGATAAACCCCCTGCACAATGTAGTTTCGACCAGGTATTTTGATCTACCTTTAGAACACGAACGAGAAACTACATGATTATTGTACCATTTTGCAAATGCATTGTAATTACCCGCGAGTTTAAAAAAGAAGATGGTTCTGTTCACATGTGGAGGGATGGATTTACAGATTACGTCAAATTAATCCTTAATCTGGAAGATGGCAGTTGTTGCGATTCTAAGCCATGTCACCTGCAAAAACTAAGATGTTCCAACCCAAACTGCAGTTCCCATCGTGTGCGTAAGGATAATGCAGGTAAACATAAAGATGTACTGCATGAAACGCACGTTATGCTTCCCGATCATGGATTACCAAGGTATGAGGTTCAAGCCGGTAACTTCGATGATTTTCATCTTATTGCGGTACAAATATCCAGCTATGTTCAGAAGATGCGGGAGGCCGGTAAACTCAAAGAGCACTTTCATCTCACCCATAAGCTGTTCCTAAAAATTTTAGGAAACAATCCCGTAACAAAGAATATGCTGCAGCGCTATCAAAGCAATCTTAGGTATATTTACGATTGTTTTTTCAGCCGTGGCCGGTGGAGTAAGCTGCTGAATATTACCGAAGTGATAAAGAAAGCCGGCGCGGCCATAATCCGTTCACTTGAAATCCAGAACTCCAGCTGTTCAGAAATGAATTTTGAACGCCGGTCCAATCCGGTGACCTCCAATCCGCCACCTCCGATTTCCAAAATCTTACTGTCCATGTGCTCTTACAAAGTCCGAACATTATCCAAATCACCGAAACACTCTTTAGGGTATATAGCCAGGATAATATGCCCTGCCGGGAGATTATTAAGCCCCGGAGGTTAGATTTTAAACAGTTACCAATAAAAGGGGAGAACTATGACTTTAACAGTACCTAAAATTCAAAACCGGAATGAATCAGCTGAGTCATTCCGACTGCAGATTATTGCGCCTGTTATCAGGATTAACAGAGAAACAGAGGAAGGACGCAGGGAATTCAGAGATCAAATTGCACAGATAGCCTCTGAATTCAATCTGTCGGAAAGAACCCTGAAACGGTGGATTGAAAGATATGAAAAAGGTGGACTGCCCGGACTGCGTAATCAATATCCGAAGGTTCGCTCCGACTGCCGGCTGTTCATCAAATTTGAGTCACTGATGAATGAGGCCAAAGTAATGAGGATGCACACTCCGACCATCAGTGTAAAGGAAATCATACGCTGTCTGGAATCCCGTCATCCGAATCTTACCGGTATAGTCAAACGCAGTACTCTGCAACGGCACCTGTTTGAGGAAGGTTTCGGACGCCGTACGCTTCTGCAGGAACGGGAACAGAACGGCAGAGCCTTTTTCGGACGTTACCGCAAGGAACACCGGATGGAGCAGATTCAGGGAGATGTGAAAGAGCCGCCAAGAGGTGTTTGTGTTGATGAAAACGGTATGCCCGTAACACCGTATGTGCAACTGTGGATGGATAATTACAGCAGGAAAATACTATCGTGGCGGATCGGAACCAATCAGCAGGATACCATTGCATTAAGCAGTCTGCGGCAGTTGATTGAAACCCACGGGGTTCCAGCTTCAATACTGACTGATCAGGGCTCCATATATAACGGCAAGGCCATGCTTCACTGTACCCGTACACTTGGAATTGTTCACAAAAAATCGCGCCCTTACAAACCACAGAGTAAGGGCGCACTTGAACGAGTCAATGAAACTCTGGATGATCTGTTCATCCCTTTTGAGAGTATGACAGATGTAAGGTTTGACGCATTCAAGGAAATTGTTGAAAACCGCATCCGTGAATACAACAGCGCAAAGCACTCGGCACTGGTGGAATACGACAGTTCCAACAATAAAACCATTCTATCACCGGACGAGGCTTTTGAAAAGGATTCTGCCATAACTGCCAGAATTCCTGATCCGCAGCAAATTTTGCAAATCAGGTGAATTTGCAGTTATCAGTACCTCGCTGACCGATAGAACGGTCCGTCAGGTAATTGAAAATACCAAAGAGGAGATTGAACGCGGTGCTGATGTATATACTTTCCATGAGTTGACTCCGTTCGTTCCTAAATCAAATGTAAGATTTAAAGATATTGCCGGCTCTGTTCAGACAAAGAAGAAAAAGGACATGCTCAAAAATCTTCCGCAAATCCCGGCACAGGTTGAACGTCAGGCCAGGGAACTGTTGAAGAGTCGAGGACTGTACAAAAATGAGGACATCTTTATGAATACACAGCTGCCGGCCATTCTTTTTACTCAGCAGATTAACCAGAATCTTCAAACAGCACCGGTGTACGGAGGGGCCGTATCTCTGCCTGAAGTTTCTTCAGACGAAAATCTTGAAACCGCTCCAACCGCGAATGAAGAGCCGTCATGCAGTCCGACCGGTGGAACGCAGGCAGAACTGCCATCCGGCGTTGATAACAAAGAGTTCGATTTTGATGAAGAAATTGATTTTGATTCTGACAAATCGCTTTACAGCCGTAATATAGGAGAATAAACAAATGGCAGCCAGTGATTTTCTTTCCTACTTTTCTATGAAAAATATGCCGTTCACAACCAGTATCGGTACCGATTTTCTTTATAAAAACCCTCTGCAGAATGATGTAAAACAGAAACTCGGGCTTACCGTAGACAGTAATTCCTTTGCACTGCTTACCGGCCGTCCCGGTATCGGGAAAAGTACGGCATTAAGATTGTTTACCAGTTCGTTGAATCCTGATAACTATCTGATATTTTACGTATCTATTTCCAACCCTACACCAAGATGGCTGTACACTGTACCTTTGGAAGCTATGGGAGTCAAACCGCATATCTATGTAAATGATGCCCGCAGACAGTTTCATCAGGAGATCATGATTCAGAAAAAGACCTACAACCGTAAAGTCATTATGATTATCGATGAGGCCCATCTGCTTACTCAAAGCTACCACAAGTACAACCAGCTGGAAGAAATCAGGTTCCTGCTTAACGGAGAGGATAAATACGACTCCGGCTCACCGCTCAGTCTTATTCTGGCAGGTCAGAGTGAAATATGCGACATACTCAACAATGAAAAATGCACCGCCATTACTCAGAGAATACAGTATGTTTGTAATCTTCAGCCTTTGAAAAATGAGCAAATCGGACCGTACATTACCGCTCATCTGAGATGGGCCGGTGTAACAGAACAGTTATTTTCATCGGAATCTGTAACACTGCTTGCCGAACTGTCGGAGGGGATACCGCGAATGCTCAACAAAATCTGTCTGCATTCACTTAACTATGCTGCGCTTAAAAACGCCCGCATGGTAACTCCTGATATTATTGAACTTGCGGCAGGTAACGAGGTCATCGAGTTCATGCTAAAAAACGGAAAACTCGGTACCTCTGACTAATCTGAGCTATCACATTTACAGAAGCAGAGGCTCGACACCGGCTGACAGATCGTTTCGAACGGCTGTCAGCTTAATTAACTTACTGGTTACAAAATAAACAGATAATCAAATGTTCGAGGGGAAAAACTCGAACATTTTCCCCATCCCCATACCACGGGCCTTAATACGGTCCGGACAAACTTAAAATCTATTACTTCTGACATTCAAATGGG
>NZ_CACVSS010000201.1:0-1906 GCF_902756765.1 uncultured Succinivibrio sp.
ATCTGCACGGATGTTACGAACCTGAATCTTGGTGTTTTCACCAATCTTGTTACATTGCTTAACAAGTTCCTTACGACGCTCCTCTGTAGGCTGTGGCAGGTGAAGAAGTACCATCTCACCGTTGTTTTCTGGTGTGATACCTACATCGCTGTCCATGATGCCTTTCTCAATATCCTTAATTTGCTTCTTGTCCCATGGGCGAATAGCAATTGTTCGGGCGTCAGGAACAGAAACGTTGGCTACCTGGTTCAGTGGAACCATAGAACCATAAGAGTTAACACGTACACCATCGAGGATTGCTACATTAGCACGTCCTGCACGGATGCGGGCCAGTTCTTCCTGAAGATACATCACCGCCATCTCCATACGCTCACCGGCGTCTTTTAATGTTGCTTTTACGTCAATCATATATAATTGGGTTTTTGTCTTTAGTTATCGGCAAAATTATAGATTATTCTCGGATTATACAATAGTTTCGATTATTTTTTTAACTATTTGCTCGAGATATTCTTTGTCGGTATCATTAAAGGTATCGGTTGATGTGCTGTCGATGTCAAGAACGCCTATCACCTCACCATTACTTATCATTGGCACTACAATCTCGCTTCTGCTCAAACTGCTGCAAGCTATGTGCCCTGGAAACTGCTCCACATCAGGAACAATTATTGTTTCGGCTTTTTCCCAAGAGGAGCCGCACACGCCTTTGCCTTTTTTTATGTGCATACATGCTACCGAGCCTTGGAACGGACCTAACTGCAGTTCGCCATCTTCAACCATATAGAAGCCTACCCAGAAGAATCGCTCAGGGAATGCTTCATGAAGAGCTGCACTCACGTTGCTCAATACCGAAACTTTGTTTTTCTCTCCCTGTATAAGTGCCGCAACTTGCTGCACTAAGAGTTCATATTTTTCTCTCATACTATTCCTGATAAGTATTTTATAGTTTCCGTTTTTCTAACATTTTCCTCGTTCTCACCCTTCGAGATTCCTTCGAGATGAGTCTTAGATGCGTTCGAGATGATTTTTAAATGCGTTTATTGTAAATTACATTACATTTCTTTCATCTCAAAAGATAACTGAAAAGAATTAATATAATGCCGACAACTGATTTGTAAGGTCAACAAACTGCTGAATAGTCATCTGTTCTGGACGAAGAGTCATAATCTCCTGAGTGAAGAAATCAGCAGCAGGCATAGTCTCCTTCGAGAACATCTGCTTAATGCTCACACGAAGCATTTTTCTGCGCTGGTTGAACACCGTCTTCACCAAACGCTTAAAGAGTTTCTCGTCGCATCCCAAATCATGAACATCATTACGAGTCATACGGATAACGGCACTCTTCACCTTTGGTGGAGGGTTGAACACATTCTCGTCAACGGTGAACAGGTATTCCACATCATACCAAGCCTGAATGAGTACACTCAAGATGCCGTAGGTCTTGTTACCAGGCTGAGCTGCAATACGCTGAGCCACCTCGCGCTGAATCATACCCGTACAGCAAGGTATAAGATCCTTGTAGTCAAGCATCTTGAAGAAAATCTGCGAAGAAATATCATAAGGATAATTGCCAGTAAGCACAAACTGCCTACCGTCAAAAATCTTAGTCAGATCCATACGAAGGAAGTCCTCGCCAATAACCTTATCGCGAAGCTCAGGGAATGTTTCATACAAGTATGCCACACTCTCAGAGTCTATCTCCACCGCCTTCACATCACGGTCTTTCTTCACAAGATACTGAGTGAGCACACCCATACCCGGTCCTATTTCCAACACAGGAATATCAGGACAAGCATCCACCGTGTCGGCAATGCGCTTAGCTATACCAAGATCAATCAAGAAATGCTGACCTAAATTCTTCTTTGGAGTTACCTTCTTCATATACTCATTTATTTTTTGCAAAGTTACA
>NZ_CACVSS010000201.1:1922-2635 GCF_902756765.1 uncultured Succinivibrio sp.
AAAGTTACATAAAGTCGAGAGAAATGCAAAATGAAAGCTTGCTTTTATTTTAATTTCCGAGACAAAGTAAGTTCGGCGAAGCCAAAGTTACATAAAAACGAAAGCAGAACAAAATAAACTCGTTT
The DNA here is from genome assembly GCF_902756765.1 of uncultured Succinivibrio sp. Classification (NCBI taxonomy): domain Bacteria; kingdom Pseudomonadati; phylum Pseudomonadota; class Gammaproteobacteria; order Aeromonadales; family Succinivibrionaceae; genus Succinivibrio; species uncultured Succinivibrio sp. The sequence continues at coordinate 2,048 of NZ_CACVSS010000201.1, forward strand.
ATTTTTTATGCTGAGTGCATTGTAACTTATCTAAAGTTACATAAAAACGAAAGCAGAACAAAATAAACTCGTTTATTTTTTATGCTGAGTGCATAGAAACTTCGCGCTCATAGAGCGCAGAGTTACAAAAATAATTTGGAATTACGAATTACAGATTACGAATTAGTCGCTTCGCGATGAAGAGTTATTCAATTACTAGTTCAGTAGAAAATTAGAAAGAATAGTTTTTTAAGAAAAAAAACGCAAGAAACGCAAACCGGAAGCATGTCGGCATTATCTCCCTTCGGTCGATGACCTTTGGTTCCGCACGAAAAGGCTAAAAAGCATGCAAGTTTTTTTGATTATATCGAGTCTCAACCTTTGGTTGAGCAACGAGATACGAAATGCTGTTTGAGCGAAGCGAGTTCATTGAGTAATAAAAAAAACTTGTGTGCGTGCCTTTGAAAGCGGACGCCGAAGTTTCTTTCTGGTTCGTCTTTCTTCCGCGAAGAAAGATGAACATAAAAAAAATGACACACCAATTTAAACTGGCATGTCATCAACTTATAATAATCTAAAAACCTAAATGCTCTTTCCAAAAGAGGGGGT
>NZ_CACVSS010000202.1:0-2393 GCF_902756765.1 uncultured Succinivibrio sp.
ATTATTAAATTCTGAATTTAGATACTTCATAATTTCAGAAAAACAATCTCTTTTGTTCATTTTAGGAATAACAAATGTATTATCAATTTTTGAAAATTCAAATCCGTTTATATATTCCATAACTTCAATCTCTAAAAACAAATTGTCAAAATCATCTTTTAACAAAATAGTACACAATAAAGATTTATAATGTCTAATAGTTATAGTTCATTACATTCTTATAAAGAAAAGCAATCTCTCGATTGCTTTTTATATTTCTGTCTATTGGTATGCTTTATTTATTCTTCGAGAAAAACTTCAAGAAAAAGTTCCCTATATTTAGATTCAACATTTTTAATATAATTATCAACCTCAGCTTGTGCCTGTACTTTTAAAAAACCTTCCTTTTGCAAAACTTCTTTTAATTGATTTGTTTTTTTATCAACTTCTACATTTAAATCATCATATCCATTTTGTGATAAGCAATTAGCTGACTCTTTCCATAGTTTGTAAGAATCTGATTCTTTCATTACAGATAAATTTGGATTATCCATTTTTGTTTTAGATACGCAGAATTTTGCAATATTCAAAATTTTGTAAATGGTCAGAAATAAATTCTGGCAAGCATTAACCTGTCAACCTTTACGGTTGATGAGTTCTTTAAAATTTCAATGTGATTGAATTCACAGTATCTCCAATATTTGCTTTTTCTTGAAGACAGAAATTTAGCTTCATTATTGAAACGTATAGTCATTATATGAGCTTCTTTTTTCTGGTGAAGGTTTTTGTCATTTTTTCATGGCATCGATCTCTGTGGATCTGTACAGAGCGTTCTGAGATCTTCTGAAGCACTTCAGGAATTGCAGATTCAGCCCATAAAAATCCTTAAAAATGAGTTTGTTATAATATCAGTAGATAGATGTAATAAGGACATTTAAGTGGATTTACAAGAGCTGAAAGCGAACTTCGAAAAGATTGCCAAACAATTACAGGAGGAGACTAAATCAAATCCAGCACAGGCATCCCTGTTCGTTGCATTGCTGGGAATAATGCAGCTCTTATTTGGACTTGTAGAATCTCTGCAGCAACAGCTGGCAAATAAGACGCTCTCAAATAAAAGAGTCGCAGATGAAAATATAAACGGAAAACGTTCAGAAAAGAAGAAAGGAGTAGATTCCTCTGATAAGAATCGAGCTGACAATCTATCCTCTAAGAAAAAGACCAATCAGAAAGAGCTCAAAATAGAGCACCGTGAGAGAGTTATAGGCTATAAGGGAAAAGAGCTATCTACAGAAGAAGCAGATAAACTTATTGGCACCACCTTCACTGGTGATGACGGTAAAAGATACCGTTACACCAGAAGACTGAATTCCTCAGTAAAGCAGGAAATTGAAATCAGGCTTATACAGACTCAGTACTACAAGCTTGAATATATTGAAGTAGATGATGAAGGAAATGAGAAAATCAGCACTTTAAGGCAAACAGCATTAAGTGCAAAAACAGATTTTCTCAAGAAAACCTCAGTCAGTGTAAACATGATGTCACATATCATTTATCTCTGGATTAGACTGAAAAGTCCCCTCAACAGAGTAGCAGTTTCACTTGCAGAGTACGGAATAAAGCTATCAAGACAGCAGCTGTATAAGGATGTAGGAATTACCTCGTTTATGCTTCAGCCTGTGTATGAGCATATAAACAATGCAGAGAGAAGCTTAAATCCAGAATCGAGGAGCCGCCCTCTGAGGGAAGCAAACGTAAAGCCCAGAAATCACTGTCCAAAAGTATGCGAAGCTATATCTATGGGATTGCAGGAGAGCGAGTCTGCATCTTCAACCATGATATTTGCAGAGACTATGATATTCCAAAGAAAATACTTCTGGAGAACGGCATAGACATAAATACCTATGTAGAAACTGATGGCTTCTACAGAGGTGGCTTCAACCGTGATGAGAATGATGAAATCCTATTTCAGCATGGCTGGTGCTGGATTCACTGTAAAAGAAACTTCTGTGTACTGATGAACTATGGCACTAAGACAGATGACACACCAATCGATGCATTTATCAAATGTCACTGGGAGAAAGACATTGAAGAAGGTCGCTGGTTCTGCGATAAGATTTCCAATGCATTCCATATACTGCATCAGCTTACTGATAAATGCAAGAAAGATAGCAGACTGAATATTGTAGAGCTTAAAAATAAAGAGCTTAGACCAATAATTGAGGAAATCTGTACTGAAGCAAACAGAATTTATCCAGACATTAAGTCAACCAAAAATGAAGAAGCCAGAAGAAGCTGTTCTGAAAAGTTTCATGCAGCTATTGTGTATATCGTGAACAATGAAGATAGGCTCAAATCCTTTCTGGATTCTCCTTACGGGCTAATGCATAGTACAAGGATTGAGGAAAGTTTTA
>NZ_CACVSS010000203.1:0-2007 GCF_902756765.1 uncultured Succinivibrio sp.
GTTCAATGCTCAGTTAAAGCTTGCAAAAGAAGAGTTCAAGCAGAAATCAGAAGTTAAATAATATCTGATGTCATAATAGAATTAAAAAGCTCAGAATACCCATTCTTTGCACATTTTTGTGTAACTATGGGCAAGGCAATAAATCCTCAGCTACTACGGCTGGGGATTTTGTTATGCGGTTAATACGAACCATCCTCTGCTTCCGCAGCAATATCTTCCTCATACTCTATATTCATCTCAACCTCAGGGAATGGAATATTCAAACCTTCAAATAGTTCTTTCTTCTTTCCTACAATTTCTGAGAAGTATCCTCCATCAGGGAATATTGTCTGAGTAATATTTGACAGGGATGCCAGCATCTTTGGTACTGAGTCAAATGGAAGCTTAATGCCTTTTGCTTCTGCATTATGAATATGATGTCTTAGCATGCAGAGAATACTGCAGGCAAGGAAATGCACAAAGATTTTTTGCACAAAGATTTTTCCACAAAGAGTTTTTGATGAGGAGACATGTAATCTTCTTGCTCCAGTGAAATCCTTGAGCTTTCGGAAACTCTCCTCAACCTCATTACGTTCTGTATAGGCACGTGACGCTTCAACCGGATCACTTATAAAGTCTGACAGCAGGACTCTTATACCCTTACAGAGCATGTACTCAAATTTCTGAGTATTGTTGATTACTTTTCTGCCATTTGAATCTTCAGTAACATAGGTTGAAAGGAAGTCTTTTTCATCCTGAGTAAGAGTCTCAGTCTCATCCTTCTGCTTATCCAGAAGCTCTGCTATTCTGGCTCTGAATTTATCTTCAGCCTCATTTCTGATTTCATGGTCGAGGTAGATATGAATAAACATTCTGCCTTTCTCACGTTTGCATCTTGCAGAGTCCTTGTTGAAGTTACCAGGATAGCTCCAGTCTATCTCCTCAGTCAGAACATTCTGTCCAAGTTTCCTGTTATAGCTGCAGTCATCAAGCAGATAGGAGAGATTCTTTGCAATCAGATTCTTACAGATTCCGAAAGAGAGCTTCATGTTAAGAATAAAGCTCTGATTGTCCTGATAGAGCTTATGGATATTTTTGACTGAGCCATAGCCCTTGTCTCCAACCAGAACAGCTCTACGATTTAATCCCATCCTTGCATATTCCTTTAGCAGATGGTTAAACGTAGATATATCAGGTGTTGAGCCTGCATAGTATCTGTAATAAAGTGGACAGCCTGTACGCTGATTTACCAGCATCACCACGTTTATCTGTTTAAGCTGGTCTCCGTCTTTGTTGTGTCCCCATTCAGCGAATTCAAGGTTGTCAGAACAGGTGGAGATAGATGTGGAGTCCAGAGCATAGTAAACATTTTCTTTGGTTTTATCCTCTTCCTCAATACAGCACTCATTCAGCTTTTTCAGAAAAACATCAATTCTGTCCTGATCAATATGCTGTAGAAATCTAGTGATGCTGCTTATTCCAAGAGGTCTGTGGTATGGAAGTCTGGTAGTTGATGCAAAGTCCTCGTACAGGTACATTCCCTTATCAGGCTCAATTGCCTTGAAATAAGCCAGAGACAGAAGCTTCTTAGCTCCGTAATACTTATCAAAAGCTCTCCCCAGAGCTTTTGACAAAGGTGTAGATGCAACCACCTGATCAAGCAGCCAGGTGGCTCCTGCATGAAGAACCTTTAGAGAGATAGCCTTCCTTATGAACAAAGAGTTTTCATCCATATCGTCTGCCTGTGAAAATTCAAGCTTATAGCGGGTTAGTTTACCCTTAGATTTTAGATGATCTACTACTCTTGTTGTCTTTAAGGTCTCAAGGATTGGATACTGATTCAAAAAATCCTCAGTCCATTCGATAGTCCCGGTTAGTTCACCGCCAATAATCTTACCTACGGTATAGGTCTTTCCCTTAACTCTGACCGACATATGTCGTTCAGAGTCCCAGGCATTCTCATAAGAGCAGACATAAGTATATTTACCGTTTCTGTTGAACAGGAGAGGAGGAAGTTCAGGAGCATCA
>NZ_CACVSS010000204.1:0-3003 GCF_902756765.1 uncultured Succinivibrio sp.
TCTTGTTTATAATTTTTGTCTGGTACTCTGTGCTTATTCTTTATGTTTGTTTTCTAGTTGTTTTATTTTTTGGGGGAAGTTTTAGCTTCCTTTGTAATAATTGCTACATCATATTTTCTGCAGTTTTCTCTGTGGTGATAAGAACCTTACATAATCCTTTTGCTAAAGCGGCTGTAATAATCTGCAACTTTTCTGCACCTCCTGCCACCATGATTGTCTGAGGCATGTCCTTTAAGGTATCAAGTGAGGTGGAGATAAGTCTTGAATCAATATCCTTATCTACAATTTCTCCATTCTTATTGATAAAGTGGCCGAGAATATCACCGACCGCTCCCAATCTCTTCAGATAAATGAAATCAGAACGATCAAACAGCCCCTGTTCAATTACAGTTGCGTGTTCATCAAGACCACCAGCACTGAACAGAGTCATTGACGAAGTTGAAGCCATTCTCTTTATCCATTGCAAATCTGGATGTTCGCAGAGCTTGTCAGAAAGTTCCTTTGAACTCATAAGCAGAGGGGCAGGGTAGAGGTACATCTTTGCCTTGAAAATATCTGAGCGTGCATTTGGCAGATAGTTATTAACACCGCCGGTTAAAGACACCGCAGTCCAGTTGCACTGACTTTCGGAGGCAAGATAGTTGAAGGCTAAAGACAGAGTTTTACCGTAGCCGATATTAATTACGGAATCATTGGTGAGTCTGAGATTTACGTAAGAGCAGGCTGCTCTTGCAAGACTTTCTGTAATGTTTTTGCTGTTTTCTGGTTCAGGTACAACATAAGCATTTTCAAGAGCGTATTTTTCTATCAGCTTTTTTTCTAAATCAAGTTTATTGTTATCAAGTCTTGTTATATAAAAACTGACGATGCCTTTTTGTCTTCCTTCTTCAAGCAGTTTAATAACTTTTAGTCTGCTTAATCCTAAGAGTTTTGCTATGTTCTGCTGAGTCATTCCGTCACAGTAATAGTACCAGCAGATTTTTTCAATTAAACGAAGGTCGGCGGTTTCAGACATAGTATTTACCCATGTTTCGTTAAATATATTTGTCATAGAAAATCTGTTTAGACAAATTCTACACATAAGTTTATATCTTCAACATTTGTAAATCAAAAGGCAAATACAAAAAAATAACCTATTTTTTAGAAAGTGAGATAAAACGCTTATTTTTTGCAAAAATTCAGTATTTTTTTGGAAAAAACAGTATAAATTAACAATAGTCTCAAAAAAAATTTTTTGTCAATGCTGTCTTACTTTTGTAAAAGGAATTGAAAAATGTCTGAGTCACAGTTCCTCCTTGAAGCTCGCGATGTGCATAAGAGTTTTGGACTTAATCAGGTCCTCAAAGGAATTACTTTGACATTGAAGAGTTCAGAGGTTGTTGCCCTGATTGGAGGTAATGGTGCTGGTAAATCTACTCTGATGAAAATTCTGATGGGCATTTATAAACCGGATGACGGTGTTTTTAAAATCAATGGGCAAAGCCTTGATCATCTCAATCCTAAAAAATCCATGAAAGCTGGAATCTATATGGTTCCTCAGGAACCTATGATTTTTCCTCATATGTATGATTTTTCCTCATATGTCTGTTATGGATAACATTCTTATAGGATTTAGCGGCAAGAAATCTCTGCTTATCGAAAAGCTTAACCATTTTTATAAACAGATTAACTGTAAAATCGATTTAAACCGTCTTGGCATGACCTTATCAATTGCAGAACAGCAGATGGTTGAACTTCTCCGTGGCCTGATGCGTGAAAGTAAGATTCTGATTTTGGATGAACCAACATCCTCACTAACCTTTGATGAGGTTCAGACTTTATTTAAGATTGTGCGCGACCTAAAGAAAAAAGGTATCGGCATTATCTATATTACCCACAGATTGTCTGAGGTTTTTGAGCTGGCAGACAGTATCTGTATTATGGCAGATGGCAAAATCACCCTAAGAGGTGAAACGTCAAAATTCACCAGAGAAATGCTGGTTGAAGCTCTACTCCCTCCAAGCTTTACTCCTGCACCTAAGAATCGAACTGAACTTGAGAAAAAGATCCGTAAGCATATGCCTATTCTGCAGCTTAAGAATTTTTCAGGCTATGGCTTTAAAGATATTTCCTTTAATGTTCTGGAAGGTGAAATTGTTGGCATCGCAGGTGTAGTTGGAGCAGGCCGAACCGAACTTGCCAATACGATTTTCGGAAAGGAAATTCCTTTAGGGGGAAACGTTATTCTGGATGGCGAGGATATAACCGGCCGCAGTACCTCTGATGTCATCAGAATGGGTATCAACTATGTGCCAGAAGACAGAAGGTGTAATGGTCTTTTTGGAATTTCTCCTGTCTGTGCAAATATAACTTCAGCACTACTTGATTCTAAGATTACCGGTAAGGTTGTTCTGAACAGTTCTGAAGAAGTCAGAATCAGCGAAAAATATATTAAGGATTTCAGAATCAAAGTAACCTCTCCTTATCAGGAAGCAGGATCTTTATCAGGTGGTAATCAGCAGAAGGTTGTGATTGCCAGATCTTTATCCACAATGCCAAAACTGGTAATTCTGGATGAACCAACCAGAGGTATTGATGCAGGTGCACGTGGAGATGTTTATAAGATTATCCGGGAATTAAGTCAGACAGGCGTGGCGGTGATAGTTATATCTTCTGATACGGAAGAGATTATCGAGCTTGCCGACAGGGCAATTGTATTCTGTCGTGGCAGAGTGAGCGCGGTTTTAGAGAAGGATCAGATCAATCAGCAGAACATTACATCTGCATCATTCGGCATCTATAAGGAGGAGGCCAATGTTTAGAAAGATAATAAGCCGCTATGAGTCAAAGGCCTTTGCCTTTCTGGTTCTGATGTTTGTAATGGTTTCTCTGGTAAATTCAGATTTTCTGACCGGTGAATCCGTGGTGAACTGCTTCAATGACTCGGTGGTGTTTACTCTTTTAGCAGTTGGCTCTGCCTTTGTAATTTTAACTGGAGAGATTGATGTATCTGTAGGTTCAGTT
>NZ_CACVSS010000205.1:0-2839 GCF_902756765.1 uncultured Succinivibrio sp.
GGTTAATGGATACAAGATGAATGTGACTGACTTGCTTACCGAAGTAATAGATGGAGGTAAACTGAACCACTATAATTCCGATGAAGATTTAAGAAAGGTATTTGGTGTTAAGAATCTGGAACTGTTTACACCGAATTCAGCTGAATAATTTTATACGTGCAAAATCAAAATGGCTCATCCCTTATCTGACAAGGCTTGAGCCTTATTTTTTACCCCTATTGCTGCAAAACACAGGAGAATAAGCTTATAAGGGAAGGGAAACTGTATATCAATGATGGTGAGATGTATCATTCTCCTATGAACAGCTTTATTCGAGTAAATCTTGCCTGTACCAGAGATACTTTAAAGGATGCCCTGAGTCCTTTTAAGAAGGTGTTCTGCTAATATTCACATCATTTAAAGAATCAAAGTTAAAACTTATATCCTTTTACAAAAGTCCTATGTCTTTTTGCGTTTTACCTGCAAAAGTCGTAGGACTTTTTGTGAACTACATTCGGCTAGATCTTCCTAAACAATCTGGAGCAGTGGAGAACAAAAAAACGGATACTAAATTGTATCCGTTAGAAGAAAGAACAACATTAAAAAACTCTATGCTCTTATATCCTTAACTTTTTTGAGAATATCTTTACAGGCTGTATACAAAGATCCCGAAAGTCATCTCTGTTCTTACATCTCTCTGATAAGTAGGCCTGTGTCATATCGATATATATTCTGCTCTTTTAATTAAAGGGTTACACCATCCTTCCAGATTAAAAGCTCATGGAAATCTCTCTTCTCAGAGACAGATTTCTTTCCAGAGGCTATGTCGATAATGTAATCTAAAAGCTCATCAGCAAGAGCATCAAAATCCTTTCCGTCTACAATCACACCGGCATTAAAGTCGATCCAGTTACCTCCCTTTCTCTCGTAAAGGGCATTATTGGTAGAGATTTTGATGGTTGGTACTACGGTGCTGAATGGAGTTCCTCTTCCAGTGGAAAACAGGATCATATTTACACCACAGGCTGCCAGAGCAGAACAGGATACACCGTCATTTCCAGGAGCATTCAGAAGATTAAGTCCAGTTCCCTTGATGGTCTCAGCGTATTTTATGGTTCCTTCAACCTGTGCCTTTCCTCCCTTCTGTACACAGCCTAAAGACTTATCCTCTAAAGTGGTGATGCCTCCTGCCTTGTTGCCAGGGGAAGGATTCTCTGAAACAGTTTCTCCATGAGATTTGAAATAACCTTTAAAGTCATTGATGAGATTTACTGTCTGATTAAAGGTATCCTCATCCTTTGCTCGGTTCATCAGAATCTGTTCTGCACCGAACATTTCTGGAACTTCGGTCATAACGGAGGTACCACCGGAACCTACAATCAAGTCGCTTACTCTGCCTATCAGAGGATTTGCGGTTATTCCTGACAGACCGTCAGAGCCGCCGCACTTAAGTCCGATTCTAAGCTTTGATAAAGGTACACTTTCTCTTCTTGCCTGATTAGCCAGATTAAGAAGAGTATCAATAATGCCGTAGCCACAAGTTCGTCCTTTACTTCCTGAGTGTTTAAAAACATCAGTCTCTCATCAGACACTTCTAAAAATTTCTTGAATTCAGAAAGATTGTTGTTTTCACAGCCAAGTCCTAAAACCAGAACCGCGCCAGCATTAGGGTGGCGTGTCAGTGAGGCTAGCAGCTTCTGGGTGGTTGTCTGATCTTCTCCCATCTGAGAACAACCGTATGGGTGAGTCAGAGCATAGCAGCCGTCGACATGTTCATAGCCAGAAAGCTTCTCTCTGGCGTATGCTTCAAGCTCTTTTGCTATGTGATTAACACAGAAAACGGTAGGGATGATCCATACTTCGTTTCTGATTCCTACCTGACCGTCAGCTCTAACATAGCCTTCAAAGGTTCTGTCCACCTTTTTTAAAGTTGACAGAGGTGTCTTGTTATAGGTATATGATTTGGTTCCGGATAGATTGGTTTTTACATTCTGTGAATGAACATGCTGTCCTTTACTGATTCTGCAGGTAGCATGACCGATTGAATATCCGTATTTAATAATCTGATCGCCTTCATTCAGATCATGAAGAGCAAACTTGTGTCCACGTGGAATGTCATCTACTAAAGATACATCACCTAAGGTGGTTTTTACAGTCTGCCCCTTTTTTAGATCCTCAAGGGCTACAGCGACAACATCCTCTTTAGGGTTGATCACTATGCACTGCATTATTTGTCTCCTAACATTTTGACATGGTAGATTTAACGCCGTTGGTAACGACACTGTGGGTCAGGTGAGCGATCTGCGCTACATCGACCTTGCCACAAAGATCTTCTCCCCAGAGTTTAACGTCTGAAAGAATGGCTTTTACTGTGTCTTCTGCACTCTCCTCTGAATTCTTATAAAGTGCCCAGGCTTTAGCCATAGTCTTTACTGCATACTCATCATCCTGGAATTGACCGGTTTTGCCGTCAGCTCTTGTAACCTGAACAGGGGAGGTTCCGTCTGAATTCTTATACAGAGCAAAGAAGGCAGCCAGTGCAAAATACAGTTTCTTTGGATGAGTGCCGTTGGCTCTTGCATCAAGGATAGATGGCAGAACACGAGCCTTTACCTTTGAGGCGCAGTTCATAAGAATTGATGCCAACTGATGGTGAAGAGAAGGATCCATGAATCTGTCGACAACTGCATCGGCAAATTCAGTTAACATTCCCTTATCAAGTTTTACTGCAGGAATGATTTCGTCATAAATTACAGAACGGGCAAATGGACCTGTAACCTTATCGGTCATCATCTGATCAACGGTATCAAGACCTGCAAGGAAGGCTGCAGGTACGTTTGAGGTATGAGCGCCGTTCAGA
>NZ_CACVSS010000206.1:0-2097 GCF_902756765.1 uncultured Succinivibrio sp.
AACTCTAGCTCTCTTTTATTTGTCTCCAATTTTTCCTTTGATTCTTTTGTGTATTGAAGCTCCTGCTGTAACTGCAGGATCTGATCTTTTAACTTTTCGATAGATTCTGTTAAGCTCTCATTTTCATCAAACGCAGTATTCCTAGCACATCGTGCCTCTTTAATAGATTCCTCCATGCTTAACTTTTCTTTATGTAACTGTTAAATATTTAGTACCTAGTAACTAGTCTAAATAAAGCAATTGTCGAATTCGACAATTGCTTTATGTCTACCGCCAATTAGGCGGGCAGTGAACGACAAAACTTGGGCACCACCCGAGACAGCTCCTCGGGCACTCAATTTCATCATTCCATAAGTTTAATTTTATTTTTCTCCTCAATCTTTCATTTTTATATCCACTTTAATATAACGTTGCAACAATCTCGTTGTGATTTATAGGATAAAAAAAATGGAAAGTAATATTACACCAGATCAGATCCGATCTATTTTCAAACTTTCTTTTCAAGATCCAACTCTAGGAGAACGAAAGCTCGAGCAGAGGCTAGGTATCGGTCACACAACTATTGGCAAATATAAGAGACTTGCCAAAAAGCTTAATTATACTGCTGAGTACATCATGCAAATGGATGATCTGTCTATCATTGAGCTTTTCAAGCTTAAATCAAGAAAGGTTGATTTCATCGAACCGAATTGGGATGAGATACGTAAATACCTGCAGGAGAAAGGTCATTGGGGGCAGATGCTTCCAACCATTAAAAGCGCCTGGGAATATATTTACCTCAAAAAACTTTTCCCTAACTATGTTACAGGAGATTTACCTGACGGTGTCATGTCAGAGCGAACCTTTTGCCGTAGATACGACGAATACCTGCATAGCAAAGGTCTTGATTTACTGAAGCACAAAGCAAATCCAAACAATAATTTCGGGCCAGGCTCGGTAGTAGAAATCGATACCATCGGTGACAGATTAAAGTATCTGGATGCTGATAACAATGAGCATGAGGCAGTTATTTTTACAGCAGTTCTCAAGTATTCACGACTTCTGTATGCAGAGGCGATGCCTTCTGGTACAGGTATATGCTGGGCAGGAGCCATTATCAACGCTTTATATTCATTTGGCGGAGTACCTGAAGTTCTACGATGTGACAATGATTCTGCACTAGTGATCCACGGTAACAAGTCCAAAAGGACCAAGTTAAGGGCTTCTATCGAATTCACTATAAATGAATTTGGTCTTATCACAGACCTCTGTCCACCAAGAAGACCAGAGTATAAAGGCAGCAATGAACGAGCCAATGGTTTTGCCTTGAAGCACTTTTTCGAGGGTACATCGTACGGCAAGGAAATACATGCAGATAATCTCGATGCTTTAAATGAGCTGATAAAAAAAGAAACTCTCCGTATCAATTCATTGCCAAGAAACCACGGTCAGCTATCGAGCATTGAGGTTTTCCGACCTGATGTTCGCTATATATCTTATGCAGTAGTCCATAAGGATGGCTACGTTAACTACCAGCGCAACTACTATTATGCAGGCAAAGATAACGTCGGCAAGACTATTCTGATTGAAAACATGAGGGGAAAGCAGATTGTTCTAAGACATGAGAAGACATTGCGCTCTATTGTCGAATATGAATTAGACAGAAACTGCATTCCCCCTGGAAATCATCATAAAGCAGATAAATTTAAAACTGAATCAGAAAAAGTCACTTCTCGAACAAAAGAGTGGTTTATCTCTGAATTTTCCAAGATAGAAAAGGCTACTGATAACATTCAGCAGCTCATAAACTGGGTATTTGAGATAACTTCCCGTTCTAATCAGGTTGGAACAAAGATCTGCAACTCCATCTATAAGCTCTGCACGGACAATCTGAATGATTTGGACTGTCTGGAACTTGCCTGTAAAGCAGTCTTAGAAAGGAAACACAAAGTTGACATCGTGGTTCAGTTAAGCTGTAGCTTCGATATGTTCCGCAAGCTCAAAAATGAAAAATCAAAAGTAACAGTGAACTATTAGGTACCTCGATTTTTGGTCAGGATCTGATCTAAGATCAATGGGGACCTGTTTCAATTATTCTAGCCTAAATGACACTGAGGA
>NZ_CACVSS010000207.1:0-2112 GCF_902756765.1 uncultured Succinivibrio sp.
GCATTTCAGCTAAGGTTGCAAGGAATGAACCACATATAACAATTGCTTCATTCAAATTATCAGGCTCTGAAAGTTTGTTGTATTTTGCGGTACAAAAAGTATAAATCGCATTGAACTGTTTTATTCTCTCATCTGACTGCTTAACACTTTCTCGAAGAAACAAAAAACGATCGTAGAGTTCTGCTATTATTCCCAACAGTCCTGATACGGCAGTTTGAAAGGTATTTCCTTCAACACCTCTAAAAGAGATACTGATGACAGGATATTCTCCCATTACTTTCTCTCGAAGTTCTTTGTAGTCACCAGTAGCAACAGCAAAATTTCTGCCGTTATCTATAAAGAGTTTTTGCTGATATGATTTATCTCCTGGATTCTGATAGTTAAGCTCACAGAATGTCTTAATCATATTCAGGTTAAGAGTTTTTCCGAATCTGCGAGGACGGATAAAAAGAGCATTCATAACTTCTGAACTGCTCATGAAAAGTTCTTTTAAATATGATGTCTTATCTACGTAATATGCATTCTTTTCAATTATGGTTGAAAAATCCTCATTACCGGTCATAAATAAAACATCTTTCTTCATAAACGCCTCTTTACTGTTTCTAAATGGAATTTTAGCACAGGAATTTAGCCAGATAGTGAAGGAAGAGCAAATCCTGTCATAATTAGTTACAGGTAGGTGAGACTGAGCTTTTCAAAAGCTAAAGAGCACTGGCTCATTATTTAGTGATAAGTTTTGCTTTCCTCTGAGGAAGAATTGAGTAGGATAAAGGCAGGCATAAACAAGTTTTACAACACAAAAGCGTCTCAGAAAAACACCAACAGAACAGTAAGTTCTCCCAAAAAATTAACATAACCATTATGCGAAGTTGCCAGATCTTTACTGCTAATTTACGGAAGAGCCTATTACAAAAAAAACAATGCGCATTGAACTCTGAAGGTTTAAGAAGAATCAAATAAACTCTACTTATTAACGGAATCTTCTACCAGATTTCCAAGGGAAACAATTTCACAGCTCTTTTGGGCAAATCCAATTCCTATTCCGTAGACCTTCTTATATCTTCTGGAAATAAATTTTGCTGCATAGTTCTTTTGAATTATCTGCTTAGTTGCAGCCTGAGCTGCATCATAACAGTCTTCAAGATTTTCAGTCTTTTTCAGCTCTAAGATACAGGCTGTTTTGTTATCAAAGCTACTGCTTAGTTGCAGCCTGAGCTGCATCATAACAGTCTTCAAGATTTTCAGTCTTTTTCAGCTCTAAGATACAGGCTGTTTTGTTATCAAAGCTATCAATGATAATATCAGAGAAACCGGTTCCGGATTCGATTTCCTCGAGATATCTAAAATTCTTTGTTGCGGAAGCCAGTCCCAGAATACCGGTCATAAAGCCATGATAGTAGAGTTCATTTCCGGTGTTTCTGATACTTAAAAACTCCTTTAGCATGGTGCTGATAAGCATCTGTGCATCATCAGTATTATTTACCATGAGCAAATCCACCAGCTTTAGAGCCTGATTGTACCAGTATGGGTTATCTTCTCCGTAAAGATATTCTCTTTTCTCATTAAAACATGCCAGCACTTCCTGATTAGGAATTCTTACAGTTACCTTGCCAATAATATCTGAACCTTCTGCAAAGGTTACATAGCCTGTATGCAGCATCATGGTCATAAAGACATCAAAGCTTACTCTGTTTCTAAGGTCTGGATAGGTGGTAAATCTCTGCATTGTGTGCTTCCATACTGTTGTCAGTAAACATGGTGATAAGGTCGTTACCACTGGTGTTTACCCAGAATGGCTGAGGAGCATAGATGTCTTTCTGAGTCGCAGCATAGCAGTAACTGATTAGACTCCATGGGCAGAAGATATGTTTGTTGCCAAATCTGTAGCCGTCATACCATTCCTTAACCTCACTTTCTTTATCTGAAAGTCCACAGTCTGACAAAAGCTTTTCTGTCTCTTCTTCTGTGAATCCAAAGAATCCTGTATATGGTTCATCATTCATACCGAAGGTAGTAAAGTTATTGGCATCGGTAAACACACTCTGATGGGCTACACGCAGACAGCCTGAGACGATTCCCTTGTATAGCCATGGCTCATTGTCTTTTTTAAAG